>JALGTT010000002.1 GCA_029821235.1 Candidatus Hebobacteria bacterium
ACGAAGAGCAGGTCCAAAGCAAGGAGGCTGAATCTACTATTGACGAGCAGCGCCTTGCAGCCTAAGATGCACGAGAGAGTCCGCCCAACCTTACACTACGAGCGGGACATAATCTGGCCTGGTCCTCAACAGCGACACCGTGAAGGGCATCTCAGATGCAGTCAAGCGTGTTATTTGTCTTGTGGAAAGCGTCTCCGATTGGCCCAACTGAGGAAGAGAGCGCATTGCTGGGTGGCTTGCCTGACCTTCTCACCCAGGCGTGGCTATCCGGCTCAGATAGATGACGTGCGTCATCACCATTCGAAAGAACCAGACCGCGATGATATGCACAGATGCATGCATATCGTGGCGTTTTCAGAATGACGAACGCCGCGCCTATGAAGACGAGCTGCAGAAGCAGTACTGGTTCAGCGATCGATTGATGTTCGCCTACTGTGGGGATCTCCTTCTACTGCAGGACGTGCACAAACGCATCCACGACAAACAGAGCAGCGACACGATTGCACGCAGATTGGAGCAGTCTAAGAAGAGGCCGTTCCAGTTCGCCTGCTTCTTCTCCAGGTTCCTTCAGTGGGCCTGCGCCAACTCTCCGCATCAGGGGCATGCGGAGATCATCTTCGCGATAGCTAACGATGCCATGGTGCCAGAGATGTACCGTTGGAGCACCAATCAGCCGTCACAACCGCACAGCATCCCCGATGGTTCCGTCAGTACGTTTGGGAGCATCAACAATGCCCCTGCCTTGCGAAACGAGCTACACTCCAAGCTAAGAGGCAGAGTGATCGATGTCGAGCTGCCGTCGAATTACGCGGGTGCCAGGTACATAGCTGCCAGCGTCGCCGATGAGCTGACGCAGTACAGCGAACGCAATGCTGAGGGCCTGCGGGAAGTGAACGTCGGAGGCCTCTTCGTGATCGCGAGTGTGGGCTGCGATGGGCCCGCCATTCATCCGTGGGATGCGGTCATGTGGGGCAGCGGCCCTGGAGGGGTCACCTACAAGGTTGGCCTCAAGTATGATCATAAGCGCGATCAGTTCCTTCAGATTGACCACAACTCGGGCAAGACGGTATGCTTGTTGACACTGAACGAGAGGGACTTCACTCAAGTGCCTGGTGCCGACCGCCTTTTCGAGTTCTGATGTCTCCATGCCCCGATGTTCACAGTTCGCTACAGTACGGCTTCGCGTAAGCGACATCTTTGGCCCACTCACAATGGGGACCCATCCGCCCATCCACTCGGAGTTTACGAAAATAATCTGTGACGGCAACAAACCCAGGAATCGGCCGGGTTTTTGACCTGTTGGCCTGGGGTTGACTTCGAACTCGGTCTCCGGCATCCTTTCGCCATGTCTGGGCACCTGATTCTGGTTCTCCTGTTCCCTGTCTATCTCATGTTCGCGCTGCTCTTCCGGGATGAGTCGGCTCGACTGATATTGGCTCTGTACCAGCAGGTGCTGATGCTGCAGCGACAGCTGGGCAAACAGCCTTTGCTGTCGGGACTGTTGGTTGACAAGAAGAGGCTGGCAAAGGCGCTGATGATCGTGAAGCCCGAGACGCTGGTGAGATGGCACTGGGCGATCGTGCCGCGCTACTGGCGGCTTCTGTCCAAGAGGAAGCCAGGGCGACCTCCTGAGATCACCCCGAAGACGGTGCTGCCTCCGGGACCAGGACCGGACTGAATACCAGCCCCAAACCATGGCCCCACAGGCCTTCACACTAACATAGACGCTGGTACCAATTATGGGGGCAGGTCAGTGTTAGTCTCTCTCGTGGTATTCCCTTCCTTCGTACATACCCCTGCGTTGAGAGGCAGCGAGGATGGAGAAGACCGTCGAACGAGGGCCGGACTGGGTAGGGATGCCGATAATCGCCACCATCGCGCAGCTACTGTGCCGGGACCGCCACTGTCGCTGGGCCCAGAACACTGGGTATGCACGTTCCCGGTGACGCGCAACCGGTAAGCACAAGCATCTTCTGCCCCTGCACAAGCAAGGAGTGCGTCTTATCTCTTGCGCTTGCCTGCAGATAGGATGCTGGCTACGCCTCTGACATCCGCTCATTCACAAGTCGGCGGATGGCATCGAGGAAGTTCGCGATCTTCTCCATCGTGTCCCGGAAGGCGCGCAGGTGGAGGTGGTATGCAGGCTGTCCAGCGTCAGGGCCATTCGGGATTTGGAACTTGGGTTGAGCCCCTCTTGTGTCTACCGGGTATCGGAAAAGCATGGACTTGCAGTCCCATGCGTTGACCTGACGGATGCACTCCTCGGTTACGCTCCACCTATCGTCAGATTGCAGGGCGAAAGCTTCAAGAAGCAGATCCTTCGCCAGCCTCTGTAGCCTATCGAGATCGTGGGTCCTATGGACGGCGGGCGGCTTCCCCAGAGCATCCTCAGCGCAAGCGATCAGGCACTTCAGAGTCACCTCTAGGTACTGGCGGAAGAGGAACACAATGGGGAGGACCAGGGTGTCGGAGAAGACGGCTGTGGCAACCGCCCAGTTCGCGAGAATCGTCGCAGCACGCCGGTAGCTGCACGCGTAGAGCTGCCAATTCCAATCCGGCGGGTACTGCGTGAGGCAGGCAAGGTCATCTGGGTTGTCGAAGTCCTGCGGTCGAGTTGGAACCACAATCAGCTCGTCCCCCTTCTGAGGCATCGGTTGTGGCGGGGGCTCATCGAGGTTCAGCCCGATCAGCGCCAGCAAGGGGGCTATGTCAAGAGGTTTTCCGCCATATGGCGGCCGGAACAGCCGTCCCATTTACTACCTCCTCGATCACGCGATGTGTGATGGCTTGGGGGCCGGGATGAGCCCATCAGCCACATCTTCAGCGCTCTCCTGCGTCTGCCCTCGCACTCACTCCTCAGCAGTGGGCAGCGTTACCGACGCGGAACCGCTGTCCGATTCTAGAAGGTCTGTCGCCAAGCCGCTGCTGCGTTAGATCAGGACTTGGCGGCACCGTCAACCAACACCTCGCGTCGTCCTACTAGGGCGTGAAGCTTGGCTGCCAGCAGATCTCTGAAAGTACCTGTGCCTGTAACCACGGACTCGACGTCAGAAGGTCCGAAAAGCACGATGATACCATCGGACATGCGAGTGCGCGCGGCATCAACGGTGCCGCTTGTGAAGCTCGACATGGAGATCAGGACACCACGCACACCCATGCGCGCTGTCACCCTGCTCAGGAACTCTCGATAGACGCTGGCTCCGATAGCCCGCGCGTGCCACTTGCATTCCACCAAGTAGTACTCGGTGCCGCAGCTGACCAGGAGGTCGGTCTCTTCGCCTTTGGCGCGGACTCCACTCTCAACCCCCCAACCCTCGTCGGCAATCGCCTCTGCCAGCAGTGCCTCCAGCGCATGCCCCCGCGCTTGGGCGTCAGGCGATCCCTTCAGACCATAGAGCCGCGTAAGACGCTGTCTTCTCTGCCGCCACTCCAGGACTTTCTGCATGCCTCGATCCGTGATCCGGATCACTCCGATGCCAGGATGTTCGACAAGTCCGTAGGTCTGGAGAATGTCAATGTTCGAGTGAAAGTCGCGATGCGAAACCTGCGCTTTCTCGACAATGGCGGGCCACGCAGCACCGACACTCTGTCCCATCTCGTGGATCTGAACCATCGCGTCCAGGATCCTTGTGCGCACAGATCGGTTATGTTCCGCAAGTTCTCCCGGGACCAGCTTGCGCTCTTCCGCGGTTAGTGCCCCGTACGGGCTCAGTGCCACCGAAATCCCCTCTGAGCCAATGCCACGTCCTTCGACTATGCCACTCTGGATCATGACATTGCATGCCGCCATGACTGCGGCATCGTTCCGCCCCACCTGACGAGTCAATAGCCTCAATAGCAGGGAGTCGTCTCCTTCTGCACTATACCGGGCTTCGTACAGCGCGCGCATGATCACGTCCTCAAGCGGTGTGTCGTCCATCTCGGTCTTTCTGCCGGGCCCGCCGACTTCCTCAGGAGGCTGCACCATACACACTCCCTCCCGCCCCGTAGTACGACTCGTACACGTGCTGGAACACGGCCGCGCACTTGGCGTCGTAGAGTTCTCTGTCGTATTTCTCTGGCAGTCCGCTGGCGAGTGCCTCTTCGATAGCCAGCTGCACCCCGGCGCGTGTCTGCTGCCGCTTGCGCCAGTCGAGCACCAACTTCTCCCGCTTGAGTGTTTCGAGCAGGTCCCGCGCCGCCTTCTTGACTTGTCGACGCTCCGGCTCTGTTAGTGACATTGCTGGCTTCTCCGGTTTCGTCAGAATGTCGAAGACGGCCAGCTCCTCCTCGGAGAGGCCCTCGGCAACGCTGCGCTTCTCTTCGTCCGTCAGCTCCTGGGCGAAGGTGACGAGGCGGCCGAAGAACACCTCGACATTCACGCTGCCAGCGTTGTACTCGTCTATCATCTGCTGGAAGCGTTCGGCGTAGTCCATTCGCGACCGGTTCAGCCGCACAAGGGAGTTGAGCTTCCGCTGCACGGCCGCCCGCAGCCTCTCGGCCTCGGTGCGCTTGCGCCCATCCTCAAACCGCTTCCTTAGTGCCTCGAAGTCGATCTGGCTCAGGTCAACGTACCGGTCGGCCTCGTAGTCCGCGGTGGGCTCTCGGATGACGTAGCCCTCTGCCGCGATGGAGTCGTCCAGAAGCTGCTCCACTTTCTCCATCACGCCGGAGATGTCAGCTGCGGGGGCGAGCGATCGGATCTTCTTCGCGATCACGTCTAACAGGCGAACGATATCCTCCCACTGGCTCGCATCCGGGTCGGGCAGGACCGCCTTGTACCGACGCACTGCCTCAGCCGCCAGGGCCAGATACCGACGCTTTGTCTCGTCGGTCTCAAGCAGCGCCTCGACCGCGTCGTCGAGGCGGCGTACCCGCTCGAACCCCTCCGCCGCCTGTATCGGGTCAAGCTCCACAGCATGTTCTGCGCAGAACTCCCGTGCCTCTCCTATGGCGCGTTGAAGCAGCTCAATCAGCTCGGACTTAGGCGTTACGGGAGTTTCCCCGGGTCGTACCCCGCCGCCGGAGCCGGACCCATAGATCGCCAGCGCCCGCTCCAGGTTCCGGAAGACACCAACATAGTCAACGATCAGACCGTTCTGCTTCTCAGCAAAGACCCGGTTCGCTCGGGCGATGGTCTGCATCAACGTGTGATTGCGCATCGGCTTGTCGAGGTAGATGGTAGAGCAAGACGGCGCGTCGAAACCTGTCATCCACATGGCGCAGACGAAGACAATCCGGAATGGGTCGTCTGGGTCCTTGAACTTCTCTTCGAGGTCTTCCGCTTGCATGCGGCGACGGTGCGGCCTGATGTCAGCGCCCTTTCGCCGGCAGTCGTCCACCTCGTTCTGGGCCTGGGAGACCACTACCGCCATGTCCGTCTCTTGCATGTAGGCAATGAGCTCGGCCAGCTCTTCATCTGGAGTGGCTTTCTGGTCTGCGCGCAACCGCTCAAGGTGACGCTCCCAGTGCTTCCGCACCTTATCGTACATCCGGACGGCGGTGGCTTTGTCGACGCAGACTACCATGGCCTTGCCCTGATGGCCGCGGCCCGCGAAGTGCGCCACGATGTCTTCGGCAATGGCCTCGAGGCGGTCGTCTCTCGTGATGAGGTGGTACTCTCTGCTGAACTCTCGCTCGACCTTTGCCTCCTGCTCTTCGTCCAGCTCCGCCTCCTCCAGCAGCACATCCATGTCCTCGTTGAGGTGCTCGTTGGTGAGTTGAAGCTCCGGAATGCGGTTCTCGTAGTAGAGCGGGACCGTGTTGCCGTCGTCGGTCGACTGTCTGAAGTTGTAGATGCTCACGTAGTCCCCGAAGACTTCCCGTGTGCGCTCCTCTCCCGCGATCAGCGGAGTCCCGGTGAAGGCGAGGAAGGCCGCGTTTGGCAGCGCCGTGCGCATGTTTCTCGCCAGGGTGTCGTACTGCGTCCGATGGGCCTCGTCGACAATAACGATGATGTTTGACCGCTCGGAGACAACGGGGTGTTCCTCGCCGGGTTGAGTGCGGAACTTGTGTATCAACGTGAAGACGTAACGGTGATCCTCGCCCAGGAGATGGCGGAGATGCTCGGCACTGCTCGCATGTGTCTGGCTCTCGGGTTCGGTGACGGCCCCGCTGCGGGCGAAGTTCTTGTAGATCTGTCCGTCGAGCTGGTCGCGGTCCGTCACGATGACGAAGGACCAGTTGCCGGGGAGTTTCCGCAGCACTTTCTGCGAGAAGAAGATCATGGAGTAGCTCTTGCCGCTCCCCTGTGTGTGCCAGAAGACGCCGAGACGGCCTTGGTTGTCACGGATCTGCTGGACTGCATCGAGGGCGTTGTTGACCCCGAGATGCTGATGGTTCTTTGCGAGGACCTTGACGAGGCCGCCGGGTTGGTCCATGAAGATGACGAAGTTCTCAATCAGGTCCAGCACCTTCGCCTTCTCGCACGTGCCCCGGATTGCCGTCTCGAGAGAGACAATGCCCTCCTCACCCTCGCTGTTGATCTTCTTCCACTCGCCGAAGTGCTCCCACTCCGCGGTTGTGCTTCCGACTCGGGTGGCGCTGCCGTTGGACAGGATGATGATGCCGTTGTACCAGAAGAGGTGGGGGATCGTGTCCCGGTAGTCGCGGAGGTTGCGTGTATACGCAGTCTGCAGAAGCCGATGCGAAGCCTTCAACTCAATGAAGACGAGCGGGATACCATTGACGAAACCGACCAGGTCGGGCCTCTTCGTGTAGAGTTCGCCCGAGACCCAGAACTGGGAGGCGAGGAAGAAGTCGTTCTCCTCGGGATGGTCCCAGTCGATGACGCGGACGGTCTCGGTGATCTCCTCTGCCTCATCCGCGGGGCGAAGCGTGACCTTCACGCCGCTTTTCAATAGTCTGTGCACCTCTCGGTTCGCGTCGGCCGGACTCATAGCGCTCCGGTCGCGGAGAATCTCCTCAACTGCCAGCGCGATTGCCTCAGAGGAGAGATTGGGGTTGAGCTTCGCCAGGGCCGGTCGAAGACGAGATAGGAGCACGACCTCCGCTTTCGTCTCCCTTCCAAGTGTGCTTCCGCCGGACCGCTCGAACTCGTCGAAACAGTTCGTTGTCTCCCACCCGAGCTCGGCGAATATGCCGATGGCTGGCTGTTCGACGAGCGCGTCTTCGGAGTACCCCCCTCGTGTCGTCGGACTCATGCCGCGACGTCTCCCGTTTCGATTTCGAGGTCGCTCACGTCGAGTTCGCCTGACACCAGTCTGGGGAGCAGGAGGTCGCGGCTTGCCCGCAGGATACCGTTCTGCGCCACGAGCACTTCGATCAACCGCTGAAGTGGTCTGGCAGTGTTCTCGTACGCCTCCAATACTCCCACAGTAGGAACGCCTATGCGCAGCGCCTCCACAGCCTTCACATGGAGGCTCTCCATGATGGTCCCTCGGGAAGTGAGAAGCGTCACCTCCCTGTCCTTGTGTGGTGAGAGCAGATAGTGGAGTAGATAAGTGGGTGCCGCACGCCAGCGGATGGCCACGATGTTCCTTCCAATCGCGGCGCGGAGACCCGCGGGGATCTGGCCGACTGCCCCGACTCTTCCGGTCTTCGTCATCACGCAGTCACCACCTGCTACTTCGATGCGCTTCGTCCAAGCACGGTAGTCCTCGTCGGATATCAGGTACTGCGTCGAGAGATCCAGCTTGCCACCATCTCCCACGTTCCAGACGTGCAGGAGGAGGCCACCGCTGGCGTCAATCCGGGGGGGCTTCCTCGCGTGTGAGCAGTCAACCACCTGCGCGGCTTCGGCCATGCGGCGGACAGCCCACCCCTCCGGTATCTTCCCGAGCGGCGAGTCGACAAACTTGACCTTCTTGTGCCCGGGAAAGCGGAAATTGACAAACCACTCCTGGTAGATCGCCCGCGCCATCTCCTCCAGGATCTTGATCCGTCGCAGGTTGTTCTCGATCAAGTCGTCGTAGGCGGAGAGGATGGAGGCAATCTTCCTCTGGGTCTTCACTCCGGGCACCACCGTCTCCACCTTGTAGATCCGCTCCGGAGCGGTATGCCGCACCGTAGCGCCGGTTGCAGTAGCTCTTATCTGTTCCCTCACTGGGTCTGACAGGAATAGGTAATAGAGAAAACGCCCGTCCATCTGCCTCACGTCGAGATCGACGATCTTGCCTAGACGCTGATTGTGCAGGTAGCGGTCGTCCTCAGGCACGAAGCCAGGGCTGCCCAGAATCGGCGCGCTTTGCTTGAGATCAGTCATCACTACAAGCAGATCCCCCTCCCGCAAGAGGAACCGCTCTGGGAAGGGGGCGGAATAGTATTTCTCTCTGTTGCCCCTTGAGATGATCCCACCTTGGGGTCGGAAGTTCCCCGGAGTCAGAACGATGTGCTTCCCGCTGTCTGAGAAGTGGGCCCCCTTGAACGCGTACCCATGCTGGATGCGGAACACCTCGCCAAGTCTGCGCCGCCTCCATTCCGGGGAAGTGCCGGCCATCATTGCCTCATGCGCTCCATCAAGGAGGCCGTGTGGGCAGCGATTAGGTCTTCGAGCTCTCGGGCCTCGGCCCCAAGCACTGCGAGTTGCTCGCCGAGTTGCTGGAAGCGCTCCTCAAAATCGAACGCCTCGGCGTCTCTCTCTGCAACGCCGACGTACCGGCCCGGATTGAGGCTCCAGTCCTGCGCCTCGATGTCCGTGACCCTGGCGACCTTGCACAGCCCTGGTACGTCAGCGTACCACTTGGGTACGTCGCCGAAGTGCTTGGCGAATAGCTCCTTGCTCCCGCGACTCAGCTCAGGCTCCTCACCGCGGTAGAGCCGCACGATGTTGGCCAGGAACTCGATCTGCGCGGGCGTGAACTCACGATGGGCCCGGTCAATCTGCCGGTAGATATGGCGCGCATCCAGGAAGAGAACCGTGTCCTCGCGCTCGGTTCCCTTCTTCCCTCTGTCGAGGAACCAGAGAGTACAGGGCAACGTAACTGTGTAGAAAAAGTTCGGGCCGACGCTGACCACCACATCCACCGCTCGGTCTTCGATCAGCTTCTGCCGAATTTCCATCTCCGAGGCTCGCGCGTCCGCCGCTGAGTTAGCCATCACGAACCCGGCCCGGCCGGTGTCATTCAAAGCGCTGTAGAAGAGCTGAATCCATAGGTAGTTCGCGTTGTCGGCCCTCGGGAGGCCAAACGGAAAACGTTGATCGCCAGCGAGCCGCTCCTTATCCACCCGGTTGACATTGAATGGAGGATTGGCCATCACGAAGTCGAACCTGCCTACGCTCGAGTGGAGGTCCTGATAGTAGCTGTTCGCTCGGCGGACGTCCCCGGCAAGCCCATGCACGGCCAAGTTCATCTTGCAGAGGCGGACAGTGCCGGTCTTGCTTTCTTGGCCGTGGATGCTGATCTCATGCGACGGTCGCTTCTGGTGTTCTTCGACAAAGCGGGCGCTCTGGACGAACATGCCGCCCGAGCCGCAAGCTGGGTCGAGGATGCGACCGTGGAACGGCTGGATGATCTCGACGATTAGTCTGACAATGGGCGTGGGTGTGAAGAACTCGCCCCCGCCTCGCCCCTCCTGCATGGCGAAGTTCCCCAGGAAGTACTCGTAGATCTTCCCCAGTCTGTCACCGTCAATGCCCTCGGGTATCGCTTCCAGAATCCTGAGGAGATCGACGAGCGTATCATTGCCCAGCCGGTTGTATGTCTTGGGCAAGACGCCCCTGAGGTCGGAATTCTCCTCCTCGATTGCCTTCATCGCCTCGTTGATCGCTCGCCCGATGTTCTCGCTCTCGGGAAGCTGGACGAGACGAGAGAACCGGGCCGTCTCAGGCAGATAGAGGACGCCCCTCGCTTGGTAGTCCACTTTGCCCACCGTCCGCCGACCGGAAGCAGTGCCAGCCAGTTCCTTCTCGGCCTGTGTGAAGCGGTAGTCCGCGTACCTCAGGAAGATCAGCCCGAGGACCGGCGTCGAATACTCCGCCGCGGTGAGCGACGAATTCGCCCGCAGCTCATCCGCCGCGTCCCATAGACGGCTCTCCAGGTTGTTGCTGTTCCGGGACACAGCCTTCGTTTCCTAGTCCTTCAGCTTCGTCATCGCCCAGGGAGTCATCGTTCCAACTGGGCGCGTATCAGGATTCTACGACTTCGGCTGGACCAAGTCAACGATGCGCCCCCCTGGTCTAGGTGCGAACGGCGCGCTCGGCGCCCCTATGTACACCTTTCGGCCGCCGACTGGTCCTGTGGCTCGCTTTCCATCTGTTGCGGCCCTATCGCCGCGTGCGGCGATAGGGTGGGCCTTCGTGCGCTCTATCGCCGTCAGGAATACCTTGACTTCCCCCCGAACATCCGCCCTAGTGTCTTATCGGAAGTTCACCCGCCCACGGCGGGTCGGCGAGAACGCACAAGGGAGGCTGAGCATGGCGAGGAGGAAACGAGGCGGCCGGAGACCGCATGAGCGAGAGCTGCTGGAGGAGTTCCTGGGAGCGCTGACGCTGGAGGGGAGGTCGGCGCATTCGGTGCGGGCCTATCGCAGGGATCTGGAGGCGCTGCTGGCGGCGTTGCCTGGGCCGCTCGGCGAGGTGCGGCCCCGCGATCTGCGGGAGCACTTCCGCCAGCAGCTTGCGGCCGGCCGCTCCCCCTCCAGCATCAACCGCGCCATCGCCGCCACCCGCTCGTTCTGCCGCTTCTTGTTCGAGGAGGGCCGGCTGGAGAGAAATCCCACCCAGGTCCTTCGCTCGATCCGCCTGGGTCCAGCGCTGGCGCCCAAGCACCTCACCGTGGACGAAGTGCGGAGGTTGCTATCCCTGCCCGACACCGCCGCGCCCACCGGCCGACGAGACCACGCCATCCTGATGCTGCTCTACAACACCGGCCTGCGGGTGGGGGAGCTGTGTGCCCTCAATCGGGAGGATGTCCGTCTGCCGGCGGAGGGATGGGGCGCACTGCAGGTCGTGGGCAAGGGAAGGAGACTCCAGCGCCTTCCCATCAACCGCCCTGCCGCCGACGCGCTGTCGGCCTACCTCGCCGACCGGAATAACAGTGAGCCAGCGCTCTTCCTGAATCGGAATGGAGGCCGCTTCTCCGTTCGCGGGATCGCGCTGTCGGTGAACCGCTACCTGCGAGCCGCGGGCATCACCGACCGCTCCGGCCCGCACGTGCTACGCCACACCTTCGCCACCCATGCCCTCCGCGCCCGGCCCAACCTCCGAGCGGTACAGGAACTGTTGGGCCACGCCTGGGTGACCACCACTCAGCGTTACACCCATCTCGAGGTGGAGGACCTGCAGGCTCAGGTGGCGGAGCTGCCCGCGAATCGCTGAGGGCCAGTCCAGGCTACGATGGCGACCGCGCTTCACGGCGGCTTGCTGGGACCAGTTGCGGCCGACCCGCGTCACAGGCTGACTATCACCCGCTGACTCGTGATGTATCTGAGGCTCGGGGTCTAGCGATAAATCACGATTGGCTGCGCCGATTGATTGCAGTACCGTTGACAGGACGTGCCACGGGCAACAGAGAAGCGATATCCCAAGCGAATCCGGACTGGCTCACAGGCGAACCCGTGGCCCCGCGTTTTCGTCATCAGCGACAGATCAGGGTGAATGCGAACGCAGAGCTATGGTCGTAGCGCTGAGCTATTGTCACGAGAAGACATAGGCGATGCCCTGCGCGTTCAGGTTGGAGGAGACCAGCAATGGACAAGTCCTCGAGCAGTGACAGCCTTCTGTCCCTGTTGCTCCGAGCGACCAGTCTAGGACAACGCACTCAAGAGGCGATCCTTCTGCCCACGATTCTGGTTCGAAAGGATTGGCTGCCCCTGATAACGGACACCAAGAAGAAGCTGCCGGTGGCCGAGCGTGTCCTGAACGCACTCCGAGCAGAGGGATTCCTCGGTGATCGCACACGGAAGAACCTATATGGGTACCCGCGTCTGTTCAGAGAGCTGTTCGGTCCGCCTCCGTGGACATGCATAGAGCCCGAGGAGATCGAGAGGACCTTGTCCGAGGAACGCGAGTCTGAACTCCGCCCTCTATACGTGCACTGCTTGGAACGGGGCGCGGTCCTTCTTGAGGAGTATAGAGCCCACCTTCTAGAGGAGTTCGTGTCTCGGCAGCACATCCTGCCGAAGGTCACAAGGGATGACCTGTCTCCGGTCCTGGCAGACATGTTGGGGCCACAGCTCTCTGACCTTGCCGACAAGGTCAATCTAGCCCTGGCAGTGGGCCGTGAGAACCTGGAGAATATCTATGATGCTCTGTTCGAGCCTGATCTGATGCCCGAGGACTTCGAGGCCGTCGCCGGGACACCGGACCTCTTCGTCTGGCATCCTGATGCACAGCTTGCCCTATGGTTCTTTGCCGAGGTCAAGGGACCAGGAGACCGTTTGAGGCCCAGCCAGACAGAGTGGATTCGGCGAAACTGGGAGCGTGTGCAGGGGCGCGTGGTTCTCGTCACCATCGATGGGGCACTGTAAACTCCGACGACACCGACCATCTACTGCACTGCACCAGAGACAAGAAGACATACTACGATCAGCCGATGCTAGTGGGGGCAGCGCGCAAACAGACGACTGCTCGTATGAGATAGAGTCATGGGCTGAACGGCTCAGTCAGGGCGCTCAGGAAGCTCCGCAGCACTGACTCTATCGTCCGGGGGATATAGTAGCTCGCCATGGCGCTACCCAATTTGTAGATTTGCATTCAGAATGCAATGTTGCAGGCGAATTGTCAGGGCGGGAAGAGCGCCTGCATCTCGGCGAGCAGGGCTACCGAAGGCTGGCGGGCCTCGTGGGCCGTCTGGCGGCCAGACCACATCAGTCCCCAGTTCTCACTCCGCAGCCCATCCCTGGCTTCTGTGGAACCCCTTGGGTGGGATAATGCCCCGGTTCCTCCAGTCCGTCCGCGGCCTTGCGTACTCCGTCCCGGTGAGGATGAGCATCGCTATCTCTCCCTCGCCAGGCTGGATCGGGTGGCCCTCCCAGGCCTCCACAATCTCACCGTCAGTGCCGTAGTACTCCGTCATGAAGTACCGCTGGGGAGCTGCCTCCCGAAGCTCCTGCGCGATCAGCCGCACCAACGAGGGTGGTCCAGTCTTTCGCTGCCGCGTGCCGGCCATCGTTCATGCTCTCTCCGCGCCCACCTACAGAACGCATACCACGTGGTCTTGCCCGCCCCGCACAGCATTCACTAACTCTCGGCCTCGCAGGTAGAAGGCATACCAGCCCAGCCCGCTGTCCAGGACGATCCAGGGACACTCCGCGGTCCCATCTCCCAGGAACGGCCCGGAGCAATCGAGGTGTTCCCGGATGAACTTCTCCGCCAGGTAGCGCGGCTCGTGGAGACTGCTACGCAGGCTCTGCGCGAGTCGCCCCGCCAGACTGTAGGCGCCGGTGGTTCGTGTTTGCCCCCGAGGACCTCTCATCGTCCCTTCCCCGCGCCGGCCGGATCGAGCTCATCCAGCCGGCGGGCGATGTCCTCCCACCTCTCCGGCGGCGCGAACTCCTTTACGATGTCCACCAGCTTTGGCACCAGCAACTGCATGTCGGTCTCCAGACGGGTGACGTCCGAGGGCTCTCCCGAGCAGAGCCGGTCCAGCTTCTGACCAGTCTCCAGCAGGGAGGATATCTTCTGCAAGTGAGGCAGCAGTTGTGACAGAGTCAGACTGTCAAGCTGACCTGCCCCTACGCTCTGCATGAGGCGCCGCAGCAGCTGTCTTGCCACCGCCCGAGCGGCCCGCGCTTCTTCCCTCATCAGCTTGCGCTGGCGGAGTTCCTCCTCCTGCTCGGCCATGCGCGCTTGGAGTTCCCGATCCAGCTCTCGGTCGCGGGCCAGGGCCGCCAGCTCCTCGTCCCAGGCCGCGGCGCGCTCAGTCCAGCGCCACTTCTTTGCCCACGCTCCCCAGTATCCGGGGAACTGGCCCGCCTGCTCTTTGCCCTTCCTTCTCCTCTCCCGCAGCGTGCCCGGCCGGGTGTAGTGCTTCTCCCAGGCGGCCTGCAGGGACCGATCCGACCCCAGCATGCGGTAGCACTCGAAGGCCTCGAATGCCTTCGAGGATTCGTTCTCCTGGCGCTCCCAGGGATGCTCAGCCATCGAGCTTCACCGCATCCTCCTCAACGAACTCCTCCCAGCGGGTGAGGATCACGTCACAGTAGCGCGCATCCAGGTCGAAGCCATAGCAGCGCCTTCCCATTCGCTCCGCAGCAATGATCGCGGTGCCCGATCCGAGGAAGGCGTCCACCACTAGGTGGCCGAGCTCGGTGGCATTGACGATGCTGCGCTCGATCAGCGCTAGGGGTTTCATAGTGGGGTGGAGGTCGTTTACCGCGGGCTTGTCATGCTCCCACACTGTGCGCTCATTGGTGGGTCCGTGCCAGCGGGGGGCCTGGCCCTTCTTGTGGGCATAGAAGCAGGGCTCGTACCAGTGCTTGTACTGGGCGAAGAGTGCGCCCGCGCCGTTGTTCTTCACCCATACGATCAGGTTTCGTTCCTGCCAGCCACACTCCGTCAGGCACTCCAGCACATCGCGCAAGTGTGAGCTGGCAAACCACAGGTAGAGCGGGGCCTTGTCATCGGAGTGCTGGTGGGCGAGAGAAAGGCTGCCGGTGAGCAAGTGCCGGTACTGGTCATCCGTGAGGTCGTCCCAGTAGGCGTCGGAGGGTTCGTCTGTGCCGCGGCGAGCCGCGCTGATGCGCTCCTCCTGCGCGGCGCGGCCGCCCACGTAGCTCACAGCATAAGGTGGATCGGTGACGATGGCCTGCGCCAGCTCACCGGCCATCAGGCGCTCCCAATTCGCGGAGTCAGTGGAGTCTCCGCACACCAGGCGGTGCCGGCCCAGCTGCCACAGCTCACCGGGCTGCACGCGGGTCGGGCCCTGCTGCTGCTCCGCCTCCGCCATCGCCTGGTCCGCGTCGAAGGTCTCCTCCCGGCCCTGCCTCTCCTGCACGTCGAGCCGGGTGAGCAGCTCGCTCAGGTCATCCTTTTCCCACCCGGCGGCGAGGAGTTGATCCTGGACTTCCAGGTCCCGGAGCAAGGTTGCCAGCGCGTCTTCATCATCCTCCGCCAGATCGCTGGCGCGATTGTCAATGGCGAGGAACGCCTCCGGGTAAGGCCCGTCGTAGATGTGGCAGGCGATCTCGGTCCAGCCCTCGGCCTGTGCCGCCTCCACCAGGCCGTGACCGGCGAGAATGGTGCCGTCAGGGGTGATCACCACCGGCTTCTGCTGACCGTGCACACGCAGCGACTCTCGTAGGATCGCCAACTGATGCTCCGGGTGGCGACGGTAGTTTCGGGGGTGGGGCCGGAGGTCGGCGAGACTCCGCGGTTCGGTGGTGATGCCAACAGCAGCGCGTCCTGATGACTGGTCCATTTCCTATTCTCCTCGGCCAATACGCCCTCGGGCGCATAAAAGACAAACCGGCCCCTGGGCTCAGGTTCGGGGTCATGACTCCCTACCTCAGCTCAGACGCCGGCTGTATACCGTCGGCTCTTCACCCCAAACCCACTAGGGCCAGGGGCCGCGTTGTCTATGCCTACAAGCGTATTATACCACGCTGACGCGAGAATCGCAAACGGCGGTTTGTACCCCGCGCCTGACGCCGTCCGCGAGAGTCTCGCCAGTTCGAGCACGACAACAGGCTGGACATTGGTCCTGGTGAACCCACCGGGCGCGAGGTGTGAGCCCAGTCACCTGTCACGAAACACTGAGGATGGACGGACGGTGCGCGACGCTAGTCTGGCTCGGAGCTGTCCATCCCCAGCAAGCGGCGACGCCACCTGTTAAAGAAGGCTGGATACTGTTTCTGGAGGCGCTGCCGCATCCGGCGCTTCGCACCATAACTGTCCCCCCAGAACCGCCGCATAGAGGAGTCGTTCCTATGACCTAAGTCATACCCGTTACGCGGGGCATGGAAGAAGCAGTCCAAGAGGACCTCTTGTTGCTTCCCTGAGAGTCGCAACGAGTCCATCTCTGCTCGGAAGGCAGCTTCGATGTGCTGAATCTCCCTGTGAGCGAACTCTTCCTCTTCCTTCCGTATGAGTATGGCCTCAGGGCTGATGCCTCCCGGTTCTCCTGCTGGCAGAAGATCAAGGACGTCGATTTCTTCGCCCGTCTCCAAGTCGTAGGCCCGGTGCCGGGACAGACGTGTGCCACTCGCGCGTCTCAGTCCCTCAGCCGGGGCCTCATCGGCATAGGCCGACCGGAGGGAGCCGCGGTAAGACCTCTCGATTGCGTCAAGTCCCCACCCCAAAGGGGACAGGAGGGACCCAGGAGACAGCCCAGACATGTGCACTACCCTTTCCTCATGCTTCTTGAGTCGTCGATCAAGTTCACGTAGAAGCTCCGGTTCGTTGGTCCCTTCAAAGAGCGCTGCAATGTCAAGGTCCCCGCTTTCCCTGCGCCAATGGTCGTAGATAGACGGCTCGCGCACTATCGTCTGCTGTGCCTTGAGGTCCTGCAGAAACTCCATGCGCTGTCTCTCGTTCGCGCTCCTGAGGCTCTCAAGGATCCTCTCCTGCTCAATGATGGTGTTGACCAGAGCGCGCAGCGAGAAAAAGTACGTGATCGATATCTGGCTGCTCAGCAGACTAGCGTATGTCATCACCAGCCGAAGGTGACCTTCGAGATGGCGGCAGTAACGCAGTTGACTGCTGGTTGCGTTCTCCCGGGCAAAGCGGTACAGAGCCCGGAACATCAGACGCTCACCCTCGAGCTGAAAAGCCAGGACGTGGAAGCGGTCGACCAGCAAGAAGATCTGGTCGCTGATGTCCTCACCCCGAATGGCACTGCGGCGAATCGGACGGAGGTCCGCACTCAACTCACGCAGAGCGTGGTACGCGGTCGTCAGAGCTTTATGCCTCTGTCCGAGCTTATCCGCCAGCGATGCCAGTGCAGTTTGTCGCACTTGCCAGCGCTCCGGTCCCTACATAGTGATGGGTGATGTCGAACATCGTCCCGACTCTATCATCAAACATGAGTTTGGTCAAGATGAAGGAGGCAGTTCTGATGTCCAGGCTTCTCAGTCCCAGCGAAGCAGCGCGGTTGCTGAACCTGCACCCGAACTCAGTTCGGCGTCTGGCAGCGGAGGGGAAGCTGCGATCCCAGCGTGTCGGCTGGAGTCGCGTGTTCGCGCTGGCAGACGTGCTGGAGTTCGCCGAGCGACGGCGACTCCGCGGTCAGCGTGCACGACGAGCAGATGAGAGGGGAGAATGAGCAGTCAAAACCTCTCCGCGGCCCTGGTCTACGCCTCACGTGGCTGGCCTGTCATTCCCGTCCACAAGCCTCAAGGCGATGGTTGCTCCTGTGGCAACGACAAGTGCGAACACCCCGCCAAGCACCCGCGGACAGCGCACGGTTTCCTGGACGCGACCACCGACGAAACAACCATCCGGCAGTGGTGGAGCAGATGGCCTGAGGCAAACATCGGGATCGTAACGGGCGCGAAATCTGGCCTCGTCGTACTCGACATTGACCCTCGCAACGGCGGCGACGATAGCCTCGCTGAGATTCAGCGGAACTATGATGCGCTGCCTGACGCGGTCGAGAGCATTACTGGGGGAGGCGGCAGACACATCTTCTTCGCTCACCCCGGCCGCCACGTGAAGAGTCGCAGCATAGCCCCTGGCATCGACATCAAAGCTGATGGCGGATACGTCGTCGCGCCGCCCAGCCTGCACGTGAGTGGCCGTCGTTACGAGTGGGAGCTGTCGTCCCATCCCGAAGATACGCAGCTCGCGACGCTTCCCAATTGGCTTCTGACCATGGTCATGTCGCCATCTGCCGAGCCGAAACCAGCGCCTGGTGAAACCGCTGCGAAGATCCGGGAAGGAGCACGTAACTCCACCCTGACCAGCCTAGCTGGAGTCATGCGGCGGCGCGGGATGAGCGAGGAAGCGATACGCGCTGCTCTCTTGGTCGAGAACGAACAACGCTGCGACCCCCCGTTGGCTCCAGGTGAGATCCGCGGAATCGCCCACAGTGTCGTGCGGTATAGGCCGCAGGCCGCCTCGGCACCGAGAGACGCTCCCCAGAGAGACGATCCCCCGGGTGGCATCCCCTGGCCGAACCCGCCGGCGCCCAAAGCATTTCGCAGTCTGGCCGGAGAGTTCGTCGCCATGCTCGAACCGCACACTGAAGCTGACCCCGCCGCGCTACTGCTTTCGTTTCTCGTAGCTTTCGGTAATATGGTGGGGCGCGGGCCGCACTTCGTGGCCGAGGCCGCTAAGCACTACACCAACCTCAACATGGTCCTGGTCGGGCAGACAGCTCGGGGCCGCAAAGGGTCGTCCTGGGCGCAGGTGCGGCGACCTTTCGAGACCATTGACTCCGACTGGGCGTCAGATCGCATCCAGTACGGCCTCTCCAGTGGAGAAGGGCTAATCTGGGCGGTGCGAGACCCTATCGAGAAACAAGAGCCGGTCCGGGACAAGGGCCGGATCGTCGACTACCAGGACGCCGTCGAGGACCCAGGAGTTACGGACAAACGACTGCTCATCGTCGAGCAGGAGTTCGCCTCCACCCTCCGGGTGATGGGGCGGGACGGCAACATCCTCTCGGCGACCATTCGCCAGGCGTGGGATACCGGAGACCTGCGTATCCTCACCAAGAACAGTCCGGCAAGAGCCACCGGCGCCCACATCTCGATAGTCGGCCACATTACCCGCGACGAAGTGCTGCGCTACCTTGACAGCACAGAGGCTGGAAACGGCTTCGCAAACCGCTTTCTATGGGCCTGCGTCCGCCGCTCCAAGCTTCTACCTGACGGCGGGCGTATCCAGGAGGTAGACTTCTCCCCGTTCCTGCAGAACCTCCGGGGAGCAGTTGAGTTCGCCCGCAACATGGGTGAGATGAGGCGTGATGGTCAAGCTCGCGACCTTTGGCACGAGGTGTACCCAACTTTGTCGCAGGAGGTGCCGGGACTGCTGGGTGCAGTCACCGCCCGCGCCGAAGCCCAGGCCATGCGCATTGCGTCTCTCTATGCGCTCCTCGATGAATCTCCGGTCGTGACGCGGGATCACCTGGAGGCCGCCCTTGGGGTCTGGGCGTACTGCGGGCAATCGGCCCGCTTCATCTTCGGCGATGCGCTGGGCGACCCCATGGCGGACGAGATCCTGCGCGCGCTACGCCGGGCAGGGAATGGTCTCACCCGAACCGAGATCAACCACTTGTTCAAGGGCAACCGCGCGGCATCAGATATCGCGCGAGCACTGGGTCGCCTGCTGGATCTATGCCTCGCCGAATACCATCCGGATGCTGCGACGGGCGGGCGGCCGGCTGAGCGATGGTACGCGGTGCGGCCGGGCCAGCGTACTCACTCCCAGACTACGAAAGAAACGAATGAAACGAATTAACCATGATCGCGAACCACTTCTTTCGTCTGATTCGTTTCTTTCGTCTTCGACCGGCAGACTACAGCTCGAGGTCGTCGTTGTCGCGCCGACGCGGTCGCAGCAACTCGTCATGGACGAAGCGCTCCGCCTGCTCGCCGTCTGGACGGTGAGGGCGGCACGGGTGCCCACAACGGAGCCAGATTCTACTTGACTGTTGTCCAGCACAGAGCCATGAATGCACCCCGAACCGCGGACCAGGAGAAGGCCATGTCAGTAGCCGCACAGACATCTCAGGGATACCGGCCGGCCGTGGGCTACCTGCGCCGGTCCACGGACCGCCAGGAGCAGTCCATCGGCGACCAGCGGAAGGCGATTGAGCGTTATGCCGAGGAGCACGGGCTTGACGTCCTCGACTTCTACGTTGACGACGCTATCAGTGGAACTTCCGCCGATGAGCGCAAGGCCTTCCTGAAGCTGATCGAGGATGCCAGCGCCAAGGACTGCCCATTCCGGTACGTCTTGGTCTACGACATCAAACGTTTCGGCCGCCTCGACAATGACGAGGCGGGTTACTACCGGTTCCAGCTCAGGCGGTGCGGCGTGGAGGTCGTCTACACCTCCGAGGGGTTCAACGGCGATGACACCGATGACCTGCTTCGGCCAGTGAAGCAGTGGCAGGCCCGGCAGGAGTCCAAAGAGTTGTCGAAGGTAACCATCCGAGGTTTGCTCTCGCGATCCAGCGCGGGCTGGTGGTCAGGCGGACAGCCACCCTATGGCTACGACCTGGCCTACTACTCCAGCGATGGGCGCTTCCTCATGACCGTCCGGTACGACTACGACCTCAGCAAGCAGATCCTGGATGAGGATGGCAACGTGGTGCGTGTGGTACCCCGGGGCGAACGTCTAACCTTCACCAAGAGCGACCGCTGCCGACTGGTGCCGAGCACGTCTGAGCGGGTAGCCGTGGTGCGCAACATCTTCGCCTGGTATGTCACCCAGGGGATGGGCTTCAAGGGGATCGCCAACCGGCTCAATCACCAGGGCATTCCCTCGCCTCGTGGCGGGAATTGGTCGAAGAAGCATCGCGCCGGATGGGCTTTGACCACCATCCGAGAGATGCTCATGAATCCAGCCTACACCGGCGACTTCATCTGGAACAGGCGCAGCTCCGGGAAGTTCCATCGGGTGGAGCAGGGGAGGGCGGTGCCGCGAAAGGCCATCCCAGGCTCTGGGGCCGCGCGCAACCGGCCCGATGACTGGATCGTGGTCAAGGATGCACACCCGGCGTTGATCTCCCGCAGCCTGTTCCAGGCGGCCCACGCCAAGCGGGAATCCCGCAAGCGTGATCCTTCTCAATACGCCTACCGGACGGGGCAGGGGGCGCGTTCCTCCTACCTGCTCACAGGCCTCATCCGATGTCTGCACTGTGGTCATACCTGGCAGGGATACACTACTCACAAGGGGCGGAAACGCACTGATGGGTCCTCGGTGAAGACTCTGGGCTATGCCTGCGGCGGCTATGTCACCAAGGGGAAGAGCTGCTGCCAGCGGTTGGTGCTGCCCAAGGAGGAGATCGAGACGTGGGTATTCGAGCAGATCGAGCGCATCATACAGGGATACCTGAAGGATGGGGCAGGGGAGGAACTGCGGAGGATGATCGAACAGGAGATCGCAGGCGGTGACCAGTTCGACGAATCGGAGCTGGCTCAGGTGCGCCAGCGTCAGGCTGACATCGATGCCGCCATTGATAACCTCCTGGATAACCTCACACCCACCAACCGGGAGTACGTGGACCGCCGAATCAAGAAGCTGCGAGACGAGATGATGGAGCTACAGCAGCAGGAGGAGGCACTGCTGGAACGCCAGGGCCGGGAGGTTCAGGCAGCTGGACTTGCCCAGGCCGCCCTGGCGTTGGCGCCCCAGGTGGATCGGATAGCGCGCTTCGGGACGGTGGAGGAGAAGCGCATCTTCATCCGCGCTTTCCTCCGGGGGATTGAGTTCGACCCAGCATCCCGGACCGGAACGGCCTACTTCTACGCCGTGCCCTCGGTGACAGGGGACATGGGGCCGGAGGAGGATGGTGGAACCCGATATCAACCGACGACCACAGAATCGGCGGCGGAGGTTTCTGAAGGGGGGCCAGAGGGGAAGTCTTCTCTTCGACTACGGAACGTCGGCGCCCGATACGCACAAAAGAGAACCGCCCCGGCAGGGGGCGATTCTTCTCTAATCATGGTAGCGGGGGAGCGCTGTTCGCTATCTTGAGAAATCTGGACCTGCCGAAGCCGGAGGTGGAGATCCGGCTCGAGGGGAGGGGGCGGCGGTGAGGGGCTTCTGGCGCCTGCTGAGGGCGCATACTGAGCGTTTGCACTCGACGAGCGCCTGTGTTCCCGTCTGAATCTCAGGGACGGGAGCACAGGCGCTTTGCGTGTGGGACAACTGAATAACGGGAGGTGGGAGGCGGTGCGGCAACACCGCCTCCCCAGACACACCCCTGAACGCACCAGGAGTGTGACCGATCCGCCTGAGGCGGACGGATAACTCTTTCCGCAAGTCAGGGGAGTGTCTGAGATGCCGAGACGTGCACAGATCAAGTGGGTGAAGATTGATGAGGTCAAGCTCAACGAGGAGAACCCGAGGGTGAACGATGCCGCAGTGGGGCCAGTGATGGAGTCCATTCGCCGGTTCGGCTTCCGAGTGCCCATAGTGGTCAACAGCCGCACGGGGATCATCGAGGCCGGCAACACCCGGTGGAAGGCCGCCCAGCAGCTCGGGATGCAGGAGATCCCGGTGATCTACATGGACGACGACGAGCTCACCGCGCTCGCGTTCGGCATCGCCGACAACCGCACGGCGGAGATCGCCACCTGGGACGAGCCGAGCCTGGCGGAACTCCTGCAGCGCCTGGACGCCCAGGAGATGTTGGACGCGGCCGCGTTCACCCGGGACGACCTGTCGGAACTGTTGCTCCGCCTCGAGATCGAGGAGAAGCGGGGCAAGGAGGAGACCTTCGACGCCGGCCAGGCGATGGCGGAGGCGGAAGAGTCCGCCAGAGGCGGACCCACCAGGGTGAAGCCTGGCGACATCTGGCAGCTCGGCCGCCACCGGCTGCTCTGCGGAGACTCCACCGAGCCGAGCAACTGGGAGCGGCTGATGGAGGGGCAGAAGGCCCACGCTGTGGTCACGGATCCGCCCTATGCGGTGGGCTACGTGGGCGGGCGCGCGGCCCAAGAGGAACGGATCTCCGCCCGCCGCCGGGGGGTGGATCAGCCTGCCGACGCCTACTGGGACGACATGACTGCCGACCAGTACCGGGAGCTGCTGATTGGCAGTCTATCCCTTGCTCATCAACACTCGGACGAGAAGGCGCCGCTGTACCTGTGGTTCGCGAGCTCCCACCTGCGCAACGTACTGGAGTGCCTGAGCGAGGCCGGCTGGGAGGAGCGAAACCTGATCGTCTGGGTGAAGAACAACGGCGCGGGCGCGCTCTTCGCCCAGTACAAGCACTGGTACGAGCCGTGCTTCTACGCCCACAAGCAG
>JALGTT010000107.1 GCA_029821235.1 Candidatus Hebobacteria bacterium
GACCGGGTCCTTCACTGGTTGTTCGCCCGCGCCAGACGCAACGCGGAGATGGTCAACAAGTGGGGGATGGTGGGCCTGGTGGGGTTCGTGGCGATTCCGCTGCCCGGCAGTGGAGCGGTCACGGGCTCCCTGGTGGCGATCCTGCTGGGGATCCGCAAGTGGCGGGCGATCTGCGCGCTGACGGCCGGCATCATCCTCTCGGGGATCCTGATGACCCTCATCACCCATGGGGTGAAGGCGGGAGTGGAAGGAATCTTGGCGCGCTAGCCTGTCTGCCGCGTGGCGGCTCCGCGCAAAGCCTATCCCAGCAGTTGCTTGGTGGTGCGGAAGTGCAGTTTCGCCACCTGCCCCAGAAGTTCCACGCCGCCCTCGGCCACCACTTTGCGCCCCGGCGCGATCACGTGGGTGGCCCCTCGGGGCAACTCGATGCCCACCCGCGCGGAGAGCCGCGCGAGCGCCCGCACGAAGCCCGCCCGCGCCAATACCGAGGCGGCGGCCACCGCCGGATCGGTCTCCGCCCTGGGCCGCTGCACCAGACGCACTTCCCGCCCCCGCTTCATCAGCGACCGCTCGAGGTAGCTCTCGTCGCCGAACTGATCCGCGATTGCCAGGTCGCAGTCCACCCTGGCGAGCACGTTTTCCAGCGCGCGCGCGTGCGCCCAGGCGAGCAGCCGGTTCAGGTTACGCATCTTGGCGTGCAACTCGTTGTAGCGCGCTGGCGAGATCACCACCACCTCGAAGGCGGGACAGATCTGCTTCACCGCCTTTTCCAACTCCCACAGCCTGCGGGTGGAGGCAATCCTCTTGGTGTCCTTCACTCCCGCCTGGGGGAGCCGGGTGAGCGCCACCTCATCCGCAAAGGCGGCGGCCACCACCAGGGGGCCGAAGTAGTCCCCTTTTCCGGCCTCGTCGGTGCCCACATGGGGAATAAGCAGATCGGCGTCGCACATGTCAGATTGCGCCCTCTCCATGCTTCGTGGATGCCTGGCTTCTGTGCCCGGGGCGGCCTAGAGCCGGGCGCGACAGGGCCGGAGGTTTCGGTCGCGGGAGCACGCTATCGGTGGATGGGATGCTTGTAGTTCGGGCAGGCCAGGTTCTCGCACACCGCGTCTTCGCTCTTCGCCACCGGCATGCCGCACACCGGGCAGACATCCCAGAACGGGTCGTTCGGATAGAGATAGGGTTTGAGGCCGCGCTGGTAGCGGTCTGTGTTCTCCTTCACGATGATGCGGCGATGGGTGTAGGGATCATCCCAGTGCGTGCGCCAGAAGTTCGTGTCCCGGTTCACCAGGAACTGGTGTTTCTCGTCATCCAGGTAGTGCTGCTTTGCGTAGGCGAGTCCGCGGGTAATCCCCTCCCGGTCCAGCAACTTCTCATAGGGCCGATAGCAGAAGCGGAACACATAGGCCGGCACCCCCGGCAACTGGGACGTCTGGTAGAACATCTCCCCGGCCCGCCGGAGTTCGTGGGCCCGGTCGTACAGAGTCCACGCCAACTCCCATCTCATCTCCCAGGAGTCGGGGTTGACCTCCACCGCGTTCTCCAGGATCTCGATTCCCTTCTGGAGCCAGTAGTTCCGGTCTATGGCGGTCTTCGATTCCGCGTTGAGGTTGTAGGCGCAGTGCCATCCGTATACCTTCCACGCCAGCTCGAAGTGGGGGTCGAGTTGCACCACCGAATTCAGCAGTGGCAGCATCGCCCACCAGGCGCCGCCCTCCCAGACGCTGTCCACCTTCAGCCACAGGAGGTCCGCGGCCACCGAGCGGAACCCTCCCAGCGCGGCGATCACCGCCGGTGTGGGGCCGACGCTGATCAGGCTCGTTGAGCGCTGCTTCCTGGAGGGGTCGAACAACTCCGGGCGCGCCTTGTGAATGCGCTCCTGGAGGGGCACGGAGATCAACAGCACCCCCGCGCAGAAGACCGTTACCCAGAAGTTGCGGACTCGTCGGGACCCCATGCCGCCTATACCTGCCTGTCGTTGAAGAACACCGAGGCCACGATCAGCACCACTCCGGTGTAGAGAATCCCCGACAGTACCGCGCTCACCGCCGCCGGCACCGGTATCGGCTGGAAATACGAGGCCTGGAAGCGGAAGTCGAAGTTCTCCAGGTGGGGAACCAGATGGTACATCACGAGCAGCAGCAGTTTGGCCGCTCCGGCCGCGTTCTCCGCCAGGTCGTGGATCTGGGACTGGAGGCTTCCCACCACCCAGATGATGAAGGCGCTGATCACGGTCATGGTGGTGGAGGAGACGGTGGAGATGAGCACGATCAGGGCGGTCAGCACCGCCAGCGCACAGTAACTCATGGCGGCGGCGAAGACCACCTGGCCGATGTTCGGATTGAAGGCCGAGTCCGGCAAGTCCTCTACCAGGCGGTCTTGCACCAGCAACACCCCCACCAGCACGACGGTCATGATGGCGACCACCGCCGCCAAGACGATCAACGCGCCCAGGTACTTGCCCAGCACGAACTCGAACCGACGCACCGGCTTGGCCAGAATTGCGTAGACGGTGCGGTTCTCGATCTCATTGGGGATGAGGAAGGCGGCCACGAAGATCGCCAGCAGAATCCCGAACACGGTGATCGCAGAAAGGCCTCCGTTGATGAGCATGCGCGCCTGCTCTTGGGGGCTCAGGTAGGAGAAGAAGGTCATGGATATGATGATGACGATCACCAGCGCGATTACCGCCCGGAGCACACGCCGGCGGCGGGCCTCCGCCACGGTGATCTTGGCAATCCGCCATACGGAGGGAACCGCGTGCCAGATCCCCGACAACCAGACTTTTCGGGTGACCACCGCGGCGGCCACGATCAAGGCCAGGCCCACGGCCAGGATAACTTTGGTGACGATCGGGTTCACTGCGCTTCCTCCCTGATCGCTTTCACGAAGATATCTTGCAGGCTGGGCCTCGGCCGGCTCACCTCTACGATCTCACCGCCGCCCTCGTGAATCACCTGGAGCACCTGCCACAAGTCCTTCTCGCCGACATGGTCCAGGCGTACCGTGTCGGTGGTAACTTCCCGCACTGTGGGGAGAGCGGACAGCCGCCCCGCGAGGTCGCCGGTCAGTCCGGTGGCGGTCACCACCGTTTCCTCCGGCTCTCCCGCCAACTCGCTGAGCGTCCCCTCTGCCACCAGGCGGCCCCGGTACATGATGCCCACCCGGTCGCACACCTCCTCCACCTCGGCCAGGAAGTGCGAGCAGAGGAGGATGGTCTTCCCTCGCCTCTTCATCTCCTGGATGAGAAGGGTCATCTGGTGTCGCCCCGCCGGGTCCAGCCCGGAGGTGGGCTCGTCGAGGATGAGCAACTCGGGGTCATTCACCAGCGCCTGCGCCAGCGCGATCCGCTGTCTCATTCCCTTGGAGCACTCGCGGAAGGGGACCTTCCGGTTCGCCTGCATCCCCACCAGGGTGAGCAACTCGTCCACCAGTTCCCGGCGACGCGCCTTCGAGTAGCCGAAGAGGCTGGCGTAGAAGTCGAGCAGTTCCTCCCCACTGAAGCAGTCGTAAAGATAGGCGTCCTCCGGCAGGAAGCCGATTCGCTCCCGCACGGAGAGGTCGGCGATGTCCTTGCCGAAGATGGTGGCCGATCCGGCGGTGGGAAAGATCAACCCCAGCAGGATCTTGAGGGTGGTGGTCTTGCCGGAGCCGTTGGGGCCCACAATGGAGTAGGTCTCCCCCTGGCGCACCGTCAGGTTCAAGTTGTCCACCGCCCTCACCCCGGCCGGGGTGAACAAGGAGCGGTAGACCTTCGTCAACCCCTCGATCTCAAGTACCGCATCTGCACTAGCCAAGCCAGTCCCTCCTGGCGGGGAATCAGCGGGAGACGGCGGCCGGAAGCCGCTCGCCGTGCGCATTCCCTGGCAAAGTGGTGAGCGGGGACGCGCGACCTCCCGCTCCTCCCTCGCAGTATACCCAGGGGGAACAGGCGCTGTCAACCAATCGGCGCTTGCGGTCGGGGGCGGGGTCTGGTATAATGCCCCCGTTGTCGCGGCCCGCTGCACGGGGGCCGCGTCGTCGCCCGCGGAAGGTGTGTACGCGGGTCGGCCTTCCTGCTCCGCACGGGGCCGTACAAGTCCATAGGAAGGAGTGCTCCCACGCTGCCGTCTGCGGCCCGTTCGGCCTGGCCGCGCCGGGGGCTCCCATGGTGAGATGAGAGGAATGCACAGGGATTACGAGATCATGTTCATCGTCGAGCCCACGCTCTCCGACGAGGAGATCGCGGCCACTCAGGAGCGGCTCAGCGCACTCATCCAACGGCAGGGCGGGGAAGTGAAGAAGATCGCCCCGTGGGAGAGGCGGCGGCTCGCTTACGAGATCAAGGGGCGGCGCGATGGGATCTATATTCTCGCGGAGGTGCGCGCGGAGCCGGAGGCGGTGAAGGAGATCGAGCGCCAGTTGCAGGTCTCGGAAGCCGTGTTGCGGCACCTGGTGGTCAGGTTGGACGAGAGGGAGGAGTGATGCGTGGCTTCCTGCGCCGAGCGGGCGCCGCGCTTCCTCGGGTTGACGGCTGAAGGCTCACGCGGCCCGCGATGCACACGTGGGGGCCGCCGAAAGGGCAAGGGCAATGTATAACCGGATCATCCTGGTGGGCCGGCTGACCGCGGACCCCGAGTTGCGCTATACGCCGAACGGGGTTCCGGTGGCCACGTTTCGACTGGCTGTGGACCGGGCGCGCCCCCGCGAGGGCGGTGAGCAGCAGACGGACTTCATCAACATCGTGGCCTGGCGTCAGCAGGCGGAGTTCTCCGCCAACTACCTCACCAAGGGAAGACTGGTCCTGGTGGAGGGCCGGCTCCAGATCAGACAGTGGACTACTCCCGAGGGAATGAAGAGATATGCCGCGGAGGTGGTCGCCTTCATGGTGCGGGGCCTCGACCGGAGGAGAGAAGAGGCGCCCGAGGTGCCAGAGGCGGTCCCCGAGCCCGCCGCCCAGGAAGAGACGCCCGCGGAGGAGGTTTCCGACGCGGCCGGCCCCTGGGACGATCAGTGAGTGTTGCCGACAGGCATTGAGAGGGATTGAAGGAAGGTTGCGATGACAGAGACACCGGCGCCTGAGAACGCCACCCCGAAAGAGGAACAGACCCCGGCCGAGAGTGCGGCCGCACCGCCCGAGGCCGCTCCGCCGGCTGCTGCGGCCCCCTCCCCGGGCCAGCCGGCCGAGGCCGGCGCACAAGCGTCCGCCCCTTCGACCGCGGCCCCCGCGCCGCGGCCGGCTCCGCC
>JALGTT010000108.1 GCA_029821235.1 Candidatus Hebobacteria bacterium
CGCCGCGGCGATGGCGGCCGCGATCCATGGCCCTCAGACATCCCGCGATCCTCTCTTCCGACCTGAATCCTCGCACGCCGGCCCCGCCGACCGCCCGTTCGCCGGTCGTGGCCGGCCGTGCGTCCGCCTCGGTGCCGTGAGCAGGAGGGACAGAGGGACGTCAGTGGCTGAGCCCCATCGGGACGGTCATCTCGAAAACGGCGGCAAGGGGAACGGCAATGGATTTGGATACGCTGCTGGGTCTGCTCGTGCGGGAGAAGGGGGCGGACCTGCACCTGTGTGCGGGCGAACCTCCGGTGATGAGGGTGCAGCGCGCGATCCGGAGGACGCGGCTGCCGGAGTTGAGCGCAGCCCAGGTATCCGGGATGCTGAAGCAGGTGGCGGGGCCCGATCGCTGGCGGCGGTTCGAGGCGGAGCTGGAGTTGGACTTCGCCTATGCCCTGCCCGGGGTGGGACGTTTCCGGGTGAACATCTACATGGAACACGATCACCCCGCGGCCTGCCTTCATCACATTCCCTCCAACGTGCAGACCATAGACGAACTGGGGCTGCCGCCGGTGCTCAAGCAGATCGCCATGCTGCCCCGCGGGGTGGTGTTGGTGACGGGGCCCACGGGCTCGGGCAAGTCCACCACCCTGGCGGCATTGATCGACCACATCAACAAGCGGCGCCCGGTCCACATCGTCACCATCGAGGACCCGATCGAATTCCTGCACCGGCCGGACATGGCCTCCATCACCCAGCGGGAGATCGCGGTGGACACGCATTCCTTTGCGGATGCGCTCCGCCACGTGATGCGTCAGAACCCCGACGTGGTCCTGGTGGGGGAAATGCGGGACCTGGAGACGGTGCAATTGGCGATCACCGCCGGGGAGACCGGACACCTGGTGTTCAGCACCCTTCACACTCTGGACGCTGCGCAGACCATTGATCGCATGGTGGACGTATTCGAGCCGGAGAGGCAGGAGCAGGTGAGGGCCCAACTCGCCATCACCCTCCAGGCTGTCATCTCCCAGGAGTTGTTTCCCCGGGCCGACGGGGCCGGGCTGGTGGGGGTGTTCGAGGTGATGATAGCCACGGCCGGGATCCGCAACCTCATCCGAGAGCGCAAGACACACCAGATCTACACCCTGATCCAGGGCGGCGGCGACATCGGCATGCAGACCTTCGACCAGCACCTGGTCCAGCTGGTGGAGGAAGGGGTGGTGGACGTGGAAGAGGCCGTCGCCCGGGCCCGCCGGCCGGACGATTTCCGCAATCGGGTGATGCCGCTGCTAAATGAGAAGAGGCGGCTGGAGATGGGTATCGAATAGGGGAAGAAGGCGTACCGGATGAAGACTGCGTTGCCGGCAGATCAGACACATCTGACTTCTGGTCCCGCGACGCACTAGAGAGGCAGACGGATGTCGAATCGGTATCCCATCGCGCTGGACGATCTGCTGAAACTGCTGGTCAAGCATGAGGGGTCGGACCTCCACCTGCGGGCCCATGAACCGCCCGTGTTCCGCGTCCACGGGGACTTGAGGCGGACCAATTTCCCTCCGCTCGAGCCCGAACACATCAAGGACATAGTCTACGGCATCATGGGGCCCGAGCGGATCGCCCGCTTCGAGAAGAACCTGGAGTGCGACCTGGCCTATGCGATCAGGGGCCTGGCCCGCTTCCGCGTCAACGTGTTCAAGCAGCAGAACTGCGTCGGCGCGGTGATGAGGTTGATTCCCATCCGGGTGCAGACGCTCGATGAGTTGGGCCTGCCGCCCGTGCTCAAAGAGGTGGCGTTGCTGCCCCGCGGGCTGGTGCTGGTGACCGGCCCCACCGGCTCTGGCAAGTCCACCACCCTGGCGGCGATGATAAACCACATCAACGAGAACAGGCCGGTGCACATCATCACTATCGAGGATCCGATCGAATTCGTGCATCAGGACAAGGTGGCGGCAATCAACCAGCGCGAGGTGGACATGGACACTCACACCTTCGCGGAGGGCCTGCGCCACGTGATGCGCCAGAATCCCGACGTGATTCTGGTGGGTGAGATGAGAGACAACGAGACCATGCAGTTGGCGATCACCGCGGCCGAGACCGGCCACCTGGTCTTCTCCACGGTCCACACCACCGATGCCGCGCAGACCATCGACCGCATCGTGGACGTATTCGAGCCGGAACGCCAGGAGCAGATCCGCCTCCAACTCGGGATCACCCTCCAGGCGGTGATCTCCATGACGCTGCTGCCGAGGGTCGACCGACCGGGGAGAGTCCCGGCCTTCGAGATAATGCTGGCCACGCCCGCGATCAGGAACATGATCCGGGAGCGCAAGACCCACCAGATCCCAGGAGCGATTCAGACCGGGGCCGATTTGGGGATGCAGACGCTCGACGGGCATCTTCTGGAACTCTACCGCGCGGGCATCATCAGCTACGAGATGGCGCTCTCGAAGAGTTCCAACCCGGCGGAGTTCGCCGCCCGCGTCGGCACCGATCGGCCCGAGGAAGAATTGATGAGCGCCGCTCCGGGTGAACTGTAGCATGGAGGGAGTCCGGCGATGATTGCCAGCCAACTGCAAATAGACGATCTCCTGCGCACCGCCGTAGAGCGCGACGCCTCGGACATCCACATCAAGGCCGACAGTCCCCCCCTTCTCCGCATCTACGGCGAGTTGATTCCCACCGATCTGCCGCCTCTCTCGCCCGAGGAGGCAAAACGCCTTTCCTACAGCATCCTCACCCCGGAGGAGCGGGAGATCTTCGAGAAGGAGTGGGAACTCGACCTCGGATACCAGATCGAGGGGCTGGCGAGATTCCGCGTCAACCTGTTCGTCCAGCGCGGCATGATCGGCTCCGTGTTCCGGATCATCCCCTTCCACATCCAGACCATCGAGGAACTCAGCCTGCCGGAGGTCTGCCGCTACTTCGCCGAGCGTCCCCGCGGACTGGTGCTGGTGACCGGGCCGGCCGGCTCCGGCAAGTCCACCACCCAGGCGGCGATGATCGACCACGTGAACAAGCAGTTCCCCGTCCACATCGTCACCGTCGAGGATCCAATCGAGTTCGTCCACGAGCCGAAGATGGCCCTCATCAACCAGCGGGAACTGGGCCGGGATACCCGCAGCTTCGCCAACGCACTGAAGTACGTGCTCCGCCAGGACCCGGACGTGATCCTGGTCGGAGAGATGCGGGACCTGGAGACCGTGCAACTCGCCATCCGCGCCGCCGAGACCGGTCACCTGGTGCTCGGCACTCTGCACACCACCGACGCGGTGCAGACCGTTGACCGCGCGATCGACATCTTCCCCACCCACCAGCAGCAGCAGATCCGCATGCAGTTGTCCGTCAACCTGCTGGGCGTGGTCTCGCAGATCTTGGTGCGGCGGGCCGACGGCCGCGGCCGCGTCGCCGCCTTCGAGACCCTGGTGGCGATTTCCTCCGTCCGCAACTCCATCCGGGAGCGGAAGACCCACCAGATCGCGTCGGTGATTCAGACCGGGGCCCAACACGGGATGATGACCCTGGACCAGTCGCTCGCCCACCTGGCGCGCTCCGGCGTGATCACCGCGGAAGAGGGCGAAGCCAAGGCCAAGGACCGCCAGGAGTTCCGCCAGTTGATGGGGGAGACCTGAGGTCCGACCTCTCCCAGGGCCGCCGCCGGGCGGCGCGGGCTGCGCCGGCCTAGGCGGAGAGCATCCGCTCCAGCGCCTCCAATTGGGCGCGCGCGCCCATGGCGATCAACGTGTCCCCTGCCAATAGCACGGTATGGGGAGGCGGATTGGTGTGGAACTTCCCGTCCTGGCTCATCACCGCCAGAATCATCGCCTCTCCCTCCCGCATCGCGCCCACCGCGGAGAGTTCCTTGCCGACCGCGGAAGACCCCTCCGGGACGGAGATGGCTCCGATCTCCACATCCACCGACTCGTGGAGCACCATCTCCAGGAAGTCCATCACCCCCGGCTGGGTGGCGGCGGCGGCCAGGCGGCGGCCGCCCAGCACGTAGGGTGAGAGCACGCGGTTGGCCCCCGCGCGCTTCAGTTTGTCCACCATCGGCTCCTGCCCCGCCCGCGCCACGATCAGGAGCCGCGGGTTCAGCAGGCGGGCGGTCAGCACCAGGAACAGGTTGTCCTCATCCCGGCCGATGGCGGCGATCAGGCAGCGCGCCCGCTCCGCCCCTGCGTTCTTGAGGTGCTCGTCGTGCGTGGCGTCCCCCACCACATAGAGCACCCCCGGCTCGCGTTCCTTCTCCACCACCTCGGGGTCGGCCTCGATCACCACCACCTCCATGCCTCGCCGGCGAAGTTGGCGGACGGCCTCGCTCCCCATGCGCCCGTACCCGCAGACAATGTAATGGTCTTGTAGTTGTCTCAAGGCCCGCAACCTCCGTCTGGTCTGCACTTCCGCACTGAGCTGCTGGCCCACCAACAGCGTGGCCGCGCTTCGCAGCGCGTACGCCGCCAGGCCAATGCCGGTGACCATCAGGAAGATGGTGAACATCCGCCCCTGCTGGCTGAGGGGATACACCTCTTTGAAGCCCACGGTGGTGACCGTCAGCACGGCCATGTAGAGGCTGTCCACCGTGGACCACGGCTCCGCCGTGGCGCGGGATTCGATCACCCGATAGTAGAGGGCGGCCGCCAGCACCAGCAGCAACAACAGGCCGAGGGCGATCCAGAACTGCCGCGCCGTCCCCCGCAGGTCGTCCACCGGAAACAACCGTTGCCGCCAGCCCTTCATGCCGGAGTCGTCTCTCCCCCGTGGGTCTTTTCCCCCGCTGTGGGGACTCTGATATGGATTACCTCAGATAGGGGGCGAGTTCCACGCGGCGCCCCTCCTCTGCCGCGACATAGGCCGCATAAAGCACGATGGTGGTGTCCCGGGCGAGCAGGAACCCGGAGGAGGGCTCCCGGCCCTCGGCGATGGAGGTGATGAAGTCCTCCATCTCCTGCGGATACCCCTGATTCCAGTGCTCCTCCGGGGAGGGAAAGGTGTAGCCGCCCTTGGTCTCGATCTTCTCGGTGATGTACTCGTCCCCGAAGATGTGCGGCTCCGGCGCGTAGGCGACACAGGCGTCATTCGGGTTGATGTTGGCGCGGATGCGGGCATTGGAGAGGTAGGCCTCGAGGTAATTGTGCACTCCCCCCAGGGTGGTGTCCGCGGCGACGATCTCGGCCACCGACCCGTCCTCGAACTTCAGCACCATCACCCCCCAGTCCTCCACATCCTGCCAATCGGTCTTCAGAACTTGGTCTCCCCCTCCCACTGCTTCAGTTGCAGCACCGCCCCCAGGGGATGCGAGCCCTTCAGCACCAGCGAGCCCCCGCCCGAGGTGCACCAGCGCTTCGCGTAGATGGAGGGGGAGCCGGAGTGCGACTCCTCGGCCTCGATGCGCATGATGGTCCCGCCGGCCGCCGCGCAGAGCCTCCGCAGTTTCACGAACGCCGGCGCGTAGACCCAGTTCTCCGCATAGCCGAAGATGACGCCGCTCTCCTCCAGCGCCCGCCCGATCCCCTGCACCTCCTCGAGCACGCGGTCGAGCATCTTCGCCTTTGGCACGGTGCGTCCGATCTGCTCGTCGTTTGTAGGGCGGGCGTGCCCACGCCCGCCGTCCGCGGAGGCATCGCATTCATTTCCCGGCCCGAAATACCCCGTCAGGTGCTTCTCGCAGATCACGTGC
>JALGTT010000109.1 GCA_029821235.1 Candidatus Hebobacteria bacterium
TGGGTAACCGTCACTTCCTCCTCCGGTTGACAGCCCACAGGGGCATGGCTATCATGGGTTGGCGGGGCGGGAGCCCCCCGGATGCTTTCGGTTCAGGCATAGAGGCGGCGGCAGCGCGCTTGTGGGCTGTGAGATTCCGTCAGCAGCAGTAATCATCATAGGTGATGCCGATGCCAGAGGATCCAGTCAGTCAGGCGGGGCCGGAGGTCGGCCAAGAACTTTCCCATTCTCCAATAACCCCGGATGTCGCGCGCCCGCATCATCCCGCGGCCTCCCTGGGCATTGATATCGGCGCGGAGACCGTGAAGGCCGCGCTGATGCGCGGGGAGGAACTGGAGGACTTGGGAGTGGTGGCGGTGCAGGGCAAGCCGCTCCAGAGAGTACGGGATATCCTCCAGCAAGTGCGGGACATGGGGCTGGAGGAGGTGTCGCTGGGGCTCACCGGCTCCGGAGCCATGCAGGTAGCGGCTCTCCTGGGCGTGGAGCCGGTGGATGAGCCGAATGCGCTGGCGGCGGCCTGCAACCGGCTGTACCCGAACGTGCGTACCGTGATCGAGATGGGCCGGGAGACGCAGAAATACCTGCGTTTCCAATGGGACGAAACAGCAGGGCGACTGCTCCTGGACGAGGCGAACCTCAGCAGCAAGTGTGCGGCCGGCAGCGGCTCCTTCCTGGACCACATGGCTCGCCGTCTCAACTACTCCTCCATCGCCGAATTCGCCCGTGTGGCGGAGGAAACCGACAACCCGGCCTCCCTCTCCGGGCGGTGCGCGGTGTTCACCGAGTCGGATATCGTCCACCTCTACCAGAAGGGAACTCCCCGGGAGCGCATCGCCGCGGGCGTCCACCAGGCGATCTCCCGCAACTATCACTCGGCGATCGCACGAGGCCGGGATTTCGTCGACGAAATACTGCTGATCGGGGGCGTGTCGCAGAACCCCGCGGTGCGGAAGTATCTGGCGAAAGAACTGGGGGTCGAGCCGGAGCGCCTGCTGGTGCCCCCGCACAACCTCACCCTGGGGGCGATCGGGGCGGCTCTCCGGGCGGAGGAAGCGGTCAACCTGGCGGAGGCGACCGCGCGGCTGGATGAGCAGATCTCCCGGCCGCTGGACTACCCGGCGCTGCCGCCGTTGTCGTATCGGCTGTCGCAGCGGCTGGCCGAGGATGCGAGCGCAGATGAACTTCCTCGACACGTGCCCGTTGCGGGCCTGGGGGTGGACATAGGATCGGTGAGCACCAAGGCGGCACTGGTGGCCGAGGTGGACGGCAAGGTCCACATCCTCGCCAGTTACTACCGGAGAACGGACGGCGACCCGCTGGCCGCGGTCCGCGATACCCTGTCGCACATTCAGGATCAGGCGCGAGAGGCTGGAATCGTCATTGACCGCATCTACGCGGGGACCACGGGATCGGGGCGGTATCTGACGGGCGACTACATCGGGGCGGACGTTATCAAGAACGAGATCACCGCGCAGGCCCACGGCGCGCGCGCCTTCATGCCGGACGTGGAGTCCATCCTCGAAATCGGCGGCCAGGATTCGAAGTACATCCGGCTGGAGGGGGACACCATCGTCGATTTCGAGATGAACAAGGCGTGCGCGGCGGGCACCGGCGCCTTTCTGGAGAAGCAGGCGGCCCGGCTGGGGCTGCACATCAGCGATTTCGGCGAAGCCGCACTGCGCGCCCAGCGCCCTCCCGACCTGGATTGGACCTGCACCGTTTTCTCCGAGTCGGCGGCCGTTTACTATCAGCAGAACAATGTGGCGATTGAGGATCTCTGCGCGGGGTTGTGCCTGGCCAGCGCGAAGAACTATCTGAACAAGAACGTGGCCAGCCGTCAGATCAGCGAGCGGGTGGTGTTCCAGGGCGCGGTCGCCTTCAATCAGGGCATGGTGGCCGCCTTCGAGACCATTCTGGGGCGGCCCATCCTGGTGCCTCCTCATCCCCACATCACCGGGGCCATCGGGGTGGCGTTGATCGCCTGCCGGCAGGGCAAGGGGGAGAGCAAGTTCCGCGGGTTCGACGCCATTGCGGAGGGCAAGTACCAGATTTCCTCCTTCGAGTGCAAGCGCTGCCCCAACCGCTGTGACGTCAACGTGTTTCAGTTGAACGGCGGAGAGAAGTTCTACTACAACGACCGGTGCGAGCGGTACAGCGGCGCGCGCAAGAAGAATCTGGGCAAGGACCTGCCGAACCTGTTCGCGGAGCGCGAGCAGATGCTGATGGAGGGGACGGATGCGGAGGCTCCCCCGGACGCGCCTACGGTGGGAATCCCGCGGGGGCTGATGTTCGCGGAATACTACCCACTCTACCGCGCCTATTTCCAGGCGCTCGGCTTCCGGGTGGTGCCCTCCGATCCCACCAACAAGCGGATCATCACCAAGGGCGTCAACTCGGTGGCCGGGGAGCCGTGTTTCCCGATCAAGGTAGCGCACGGCCACGTGGCCCACCTGTTGGAGAAGGATGTCGACTATCTGTTCCTGCCCGGGGTGTGCGAGACCGAGCAGCCCAACCCCAACCTGCGCTGGAGCCACACCTGTCCCTATGTGATGTCGGCCCCCGAGACCATCGCCGCCGCGCTCGGCCTGGAGGAGCGGGAGCGGCCGGTGCTGCTGAGGCCTCGGTTCTTCTTCCAACGGGGCGAGCGGCATATCAGGCGGGTGTTCCGCAGCCTCGGCCGGGAACTCGGGAAGCCTCCCAAGGAGGTGGAGCGGGCGATCGAGGCGGGGCTGAAGGCATTGCGCGAGTTCCGGCGCCGCCAGGATGCCCGCGCCCGCGAGGTGCTCGCCGGGCTGGGGGAGGATCAGCGCGCCTTCGTGGTGGTGGGAAGACCCTACACCCTCTACGACCCGGCCGCGAACATGGACATCGGCCGCAAGATCCAGGACCTGGGAATCCTGGCCATTCCCCAGGACTTCCTGCCTGCGGATGAAGAGGACGTTTCCGACTCCTGGCCCAACGCCTACGCGCGACAGATACAGAAGAAACTGGCGGCGGCGCGGGTGATCAAGCGAGACCCGCGCCTGCGAGCCGTGGTGCTGACCTACTTCGGGTGCGGCCCGGATTCGTTCGCCAATCCGTTCTTCAAGGATGAGATCGGCGAGCCGTGCTATGTGATGCAGATCGACGAGCACACCGCGGACGCGGGCGTGATAACCCGCATGGAGGCGTTTGCCGACACCGCCGCCGCGGGCGCCCAGGGGGCGGCGGAGGCGGTGATTCGCACCGACGCCACGCCCCTGCGCGCGCTCGGGGACCGGAGGCTGTGGATTCCGCACGCCTCCGACAGCGCGCGGGTGCTGGCGGCGGCCCTCCGCGCCTGGGATGTGAACGCGGAAGTGCTCCCCCGCTCCACCGATCCGGGCCTGAACCTGGCCCGCCAGGCGATCTCCGAGGACGTCTGCCTGCCCATGCTGGTGACCACTCAGGACCTGCTGGAGCGGGTCACGGCGAGCGATTTCCAGCCGAATGGAGAGGCCTTCTTCCAGGGACAGGCGGAGGGGCCGTGTCGGTTCGGCATGTACTACATGCTTCAGCGCCGCATCCTGGACAAGATGGGCCTGAACGAGGTGGGGATCGTCACCCTGGGCAGCCGCAGCGCGGACGGGGGCCTGGGGATCAGGTTCCTGCTGGCGGTGTGGTGCGGCCTGGTGGCCCACGACATGCTGGACAAGATGAGGCTGCACACCAGGCCCTATGAACTGCGGTCCGGGGAGAGCGATATCATCTTCGATCACTACCTGGACGAATTGTGTCGGCTGATGCCGGAGATACGCAAGGCGCTCGACTCCGCACGGGGACCGCTCTTTCTGATCTCTCAGCGGCACATGGAGCCGATCGCCGAATTGCTCCGCCGCGCCCAGCGGGACTTCGCCGCGGTTCCGCGCACCGACCACGGAGAGCCGAAGCCCCTGGTGGGCCTGGTGGGCGAGTTCTTCGTGCGCATCCACGACGGCTCCAATCAGAACATCATCCGCAAGCTGGAGCGCTCCGGCGCGGAGGTGTGGCTCGCCCCCGCCACCGAGTTCTTCGCCTACTCGAATCGCATCGCGGGCATCCTGGCAGCGGATCGCTGGGCGGACACGCGGGCCTGGCGGGATCTCCAGGCGACGCTGGTTCGCACCCTCTTCAACCGGCTGGCGATGGAACACGAGCACCGCATCTTCGCCGCCACGCTTCCCTACCTCGACGGTTTCGAGGACATCGGGCCGGACGAGGTAATCGAGGAAGGGGCCCGCTACGTGCACCCCTCGTTCGGCGGCGAGGCGATCTGCTCGATGGGAAAGGCGCGCGACTTCGCCAAACGCAGGCTGGCCGGTATCGTGAACGTGATCCCCTTCAACTGCATGCCCGGGATGACCGTGACCATGCTCTCCCAGGCCTTCCGCCGCCACCACGAAAACATCCCGTTCCTCAACCTCGACTACGACGGATTCGTGGACTCCAGCCGGGACGCAAAGATCGCCTCCTTCATGTCCCAGGTGAAGGAGCGGATGGCCGCGCGGAAACTGGCGGCGCGGGAGACTGCATAGCGCACGGGTCCCTGGGCGGGTATCGGGCCGTGGTATAATAGTCGTGACAGGGAATGCTCTGTCGCAGCCTGTGGACGGGAGCCTCAGATGACGTTCAAGATCATACTCGAACCCAGCGAGGACGGAGGGTACACGGCATTGGTGCCAGCCCTGCCCGGCTGTATCAGCGAGGGCGATACCGAGGAGGAGGCGCTCGCGAATATTCGAGAGGCCATCCGCCTCTATCTGGAACCGCTCCAGGACGATCCAGAACCTGCTGCCGGAGCGCTGGTGAAGGAACTCGTCCTTTGACCAAGGTGCCCAGCCTGCCGTATACGGACATCGTCCGGGCTCTGTAACGAGATGGTTGGATTGGACTTCGTCAACGGGGCAGTCACATCCGATTGCAGAAGCAGGTGGAGGGAGAAACCCTGAGGATTACCATTCCGGCCCACAGGCCTGTGAAACGTTCGACTCTAGCCCACATCCTGAAGCAGGCAGGCCTGGGAGTGGATGACCTGCTCAGGCTTCTGTAGACTGCGCGCCTGCGGGGTGAATCGGGATGATGAGGCGTGTCTGCGACTGTGAGGGGTGCCCCTTGCCGGACGCTGTCTAAGAGCTGCGTCCGTTCAGCCGGAATCCTTCTGGGGTCTTCCCACCGCGATCAGCAGGCCGCCCGTGAACCTCTCCAGCGGCCGCAGCCCGGCGTGCCGCGTTTGGTCGCCCACGCGTCGAGTTTGGCGCACTTGCGGTCCAGGAAGCGGTCGAGCGGGGGCAGGCCGGTGCGGGGGAGCGACCAGTAGAAACCGACATTGTAGAGCGGAAAGAAGCGACGCATGAGCGCGGGCGTGAGGCCTGCCGCCCGGAAGAGCGCCCGCATCCGGCGTATGGAGATGGGACGCTCATAGCCATAGGTGGAGCGGAAGCGGCCCGTGCGGCAGTGAAACTCGTTCCAGTGCGGGGTGGCGGGGACGATGATGACGACTTGCTCCCCCGCATGGTCCGCATGTGCTTCCAGGCAGCGAATCTGTTCTTCGCCTCGGAAGTGCTCCAGGAGACCGGAGGAGAGCACGATATCGAACCGCCGGCCCAGGTCCAGAGAGAGTACTTCGGCCTGCACGAAGGAGACCCCATCACGACCGGCGAGCACCTTGCGCGCCACCGCGAGCGCCTTCGCGGACCGGTCCAAGAGGGTGACCTGGCCGGCCCCCCGCTCCAGCGCGAACCGCCCCAGGGTGCCGCGCCCGCAGCCCAGTTCCAGCACCGAGCGTCCCGTGAAATCCACGCCTTGCCGCAGGACGCGGAAGATCTCCTGGTCCAGGTCACCGCTTTCCCCGCCCGAACTATGGGACCAAATGCGGTCCCAGTGGTCGTTCTCGCTCACCGTCAACCCCCGGACTCTGGCGGCGGGAGTTCATCGAGGCCGCTCGACACCTGCATCCGGTACAACCTGCTGTAAGCGCCTCCGGCGGCCAGCAGTCCTTCGTGTGTGCCCTCCTCGACGATTCTGCCGTCGGAGAGCACGAGGATGCGGTCGGCGCGCCGGACGGTGGACAGGCGGTGAGCGATCACCAGGGTGGTGCGTCCCTGCATCAGCACCTCGAGCGCTTTCTGCACCGCGGCCTCCGACTCCACATCGAGCGAACTGGTGGCCTCGTCGAGGATGAGTATCCGCGGGTCCTTGAGAAGGGCGCGGGCGACGGCAATGCGCTGACGCTGGCCCCCGGACAGTTTCACCGCCCGTTCCCCCACATCGGTCTCATAGCCCTCCGGCAGCGCGGTGATGAACTCGTGCGCATTGGCCGCCTTCGCCGCCTCCACCACCTCCTCGTCCGAGGCGTCGGCGCGGCCGTAGCGGATGTTCTCCTTGATGGTGCCGCCGAAGAGGATGGTCTCCTGGGGGACGAGCCCGATCTGCTGTCGCAGGGAATGCAGGGTGACCTCCCGCAGGTCGTGTCCATCGATCTCCACCCGGCCCTCCGTCGGGTCGTAGAAACGCAGCACCAGATTGGCGAGGCTGGTCTTGCCCGCGCCGGAGGGCCCCACCACCGCCACCGTCTCGCCCGGCGCGATCTCTAGGTTGATATCGTGGAGCACCGGCTCGCCCTCCGCGTAGCGGAAGGTGACGTGCCGGAAGGCGATGCGTCCCTCCACAGGCGGGAGGGGCCGCGCCTCCGGTCTCTCGACGATATCGGGCTCCCGCGCGATCACCTCCACGATGCGGCCCAGCGCGCCCAGGGCCTGCTGCACCCGCAGGTGGAGGGTGCCGAACTTCACGAACCACGCGCCCACCTGTTGCAGCAGCACGATGAGGGCGATGAGCACGCTGAGGCGGAGTTCCTGGCGGAGGATGAGCAGGCCCGCGTAGGTGCCGAGCATCACGAAGGAGGTGTAGCCGAGAAACTGCACGGCCTGGGGCGAGAGCGCGGCGACCCGCGCCACCCGGATCATCGCCGAGAAGGTGTTCTCGTTGAGTTCCCGGAAGCGGGCGACCTCGTACTCCTCGCGGGCGAAGGACTGGATCACCCGGATGGAGGCGAGGCGCTCGTGGAGGCGAGCGTTCAGGTCGGCGATCCGCTCCTGCTGGCTGACGGTGAGGCGGCGGATACGGCGGCCGGTGCGCTGGATGACCCAGGCCATCAGGGGCGCGAACACCATCACCATCAGGGTGAGCCTCCAGTTGTAGCGCACCATCATGCCGATGCCGCCCAGCACGATCAGGGGGGCGAGCAGGTAGTTGGTCATATCCTCCCGGAAGAGCTGCTGGACGAGGGCCACGTCGTTCATCAGACGGGACATGAGATCGCCCACCCGCTGGGAGTCGTGGAAGGCGATGGATTGGCGCTGGAGCCGCTCGAACAGCAGTGAGCGCAGTTGCACCAGCACCCGCCCGCCCACGTACTGCCCCAGGTAGATGCGAAAGTAGGTCACGATACCCCGGAAGAGAGCGACCAGCAGGGCGACCGCGGCCCACAGATAGAGCAGATGCAGCCGACCGGAGAGCGGCCTCGCAAGGACTTCGTTGACCCAGGAGACGGCGTGCTGCAGGAGGGCGAAGTGTGCGGCCGGGGGCGGCAGGGAGAGGGGTTGCGCGTGCTCGTCGAGGATGTTGACGAGGGTGTAGGCGAGGCCGGGGATGAGCGCGACCGGCACCAGGGCAGCGGCAACCACCGCCAGCAGGAGCAGCGCCACCCGCTTTCGTTGGGGCTTCAGAAGTTCAAGGAGAAGTCTGCGGACATGCATAGGGTTGCCCGGAGGACGGCCGGGTTTACACGGCAAGATAGTGCAAAGGCCCGGCCGGTGTCAAGCCGCGCCAGGTGCACGGGCGGCCGAACCTGCTTTACGCAGGCCCAGAGGCATGGTATGCTATTGTGTCGGCGGGGGCGGGCGCGTTCAGCCCCACAGGACAGGCAGAGACGGCCCCTGGCGGGCCCAAGGGAGGCGCAGTGGCGAAAGATCCAAGCAAGGCGATTGATGCCGAGGGTGTGGTGAAGGAAGTGTTGCCCAACACCCTGTACCGGGTAGAGCTGTCGAACGGTCAACTGGTGCTCGCGCAGGCCAGCGGCAAGATGCGGAAGTTTCGCATCCGCATCCTGCCGGGGGACAGGGTGAAACTCGAACTGAGTCCGTACGATCGCACCCGCGGCCGAATCGTCTATCGTCATCGCTGAGCCGTCTGGTTTCTTCGGACATCTGAGATGCGGACCGGCACCGCACATCTGCCGCTCCACGGGGGGCAGGCCCCCCGCTGGCTGTTCTCCCGCATGGTGGCGCTTTCCCGGGAGATCGTGCGGGTGATGGTGGAGGAGTTCGGGCCGGTGGAGGTGCTGGAGCGGCTCTCAGATCCCCATTGGTTTCAATCCCTGGGCTGCGTGCTGGGCTTCGACTGGCACAGCTCCGGCCTCACCACCACCACCACGGCCGCGCTGAAGGAGGCGGTGAAGGGCCGAGAGGCGGACCTGGGCATCTTCGTCGCCGGCGGCAAGGGGGCCACCTCCCGCAAGACGCCGGCCGAAATCGCGGCCGCCGCGGAGCGCCATTCCATCGCCAGGCCGGCCGAAGAACTGGTCTACGCCTCACGCCTCTCCGCGAAGGTGGACAACACCGCCGTCCAGGACGGCTATCAGATCTATCACCACTCCTTCTTCTTCACCCCCACCGGCGAGTGGGCGGTGGTCCAACAGGGCATGAACGAGGGGACCGGTTGGGCGCGGCGTTATCACTGGCTTTCGCGCAACGTCTCGGATTTCGTCTGCGAGCCGCACGCCGCCGTGGTATCGGACCAGCGCGGCCAACAGGTGCTGAATCTCGTCGCCGAGGAGAGCGAAGGGGCGCGAAAGACGGCCGCCCTCCTGTCTGCCGAGAAGCCGGAGAAACTGGTGGCGGAGTTGAAGCAGGCCCAGGAACTCTCCCTTCCCGGGCGGCACGGCATCCTGGTTGCGGACATCCGGCCCGAGTCGTTCCGGCGCACCCTGTTGAAGACATATGAGCATCCGCCCGCGGATTTCGAGGCGTTGCTGGGGCGGGCGGGCGTCGGCCCGAAGACGATGCGCGCGCTGGCGCTCATCGCCGATCTCGTCTACGGCGCGCAAGGACGGGATTCCCTATCCGGTGGACCGCCCCACCTACGACCGTTCCATCGAGATGCTCCGCGAGGCGGTCAACCGCGCCAAAGTGGCGGACAGGGAGCGGCTCAGCGCGCTGAAGAGGCTGGCGCGGTATCAGGGGGAGCGATAACGTAGATGTTTGTAGGGCGGGCCCGCCCGCCACACGGCCGGCGGACAAGCCTACGCCCGCCGCGATATCTTCGAGTAGGGTCAACATGCTATCACCGCGACGGAGGCATCTCAAGCGCCTTGACCGCATCTACGTCAAGGGCGAGCCACTGTACTTCATTACCTGTTGCGTGCTTCGCCGCCGACCGGTGCTGACCAGCCCGGCCATTGCCGAAATTCTTGTGGCCGCCTGGGAGGAGGCGCCTGCTGTGCACGGCTGGTGCGTTGGCCGCTATGTCATCATGCCCGATCACGTTCACTTCTTCGCCGCCTCTCTTGGCGACCGCGCAAAGCCCCTGAGCAAGTTCTTGGAGTGCTGGGGGCGTTGGACAGGACGGAGGATACGCGAGAGCGGCATCGCGTTTCGATGGCAAGCGGAGTTCTTCGATCATCTGCTGCGCAACAGCGAATCCTACGGTGTGAAGTGGGAGTATGTTCGTTTGAATCCGGTAAGGGCCGGCCTAGTCCAGTCTGCGGAGGAGTGGCTCTATCAAGGGCAACTCGCTGATCTGCGATGGTAGAGTCCGTTGTAGGGCGGGCGTGCCTACGCCCGCCGCTTGGTATCATCGGCCCAAACGGGCACAGGGTTCACAGAACGTCTGCCGTACCCGGTTGTGGAGAATGACGGCGTTGTCTCGCAAGTGAGGTTTCGGCGGGCGTAGGCACGGCGGACCGTTCGCCAAGAGAGACCCCGGGGTGTGGTAGCGACGGAGTCCGGCGGGCGTAGGCACGCCCGCCCTACAAGAGGTCAAGGGAGGAGATGAGCGCACAATGCACAATGGACTACGAGATGCCTCGTGGACAGATCATCCGGTACTTCACCGGCCGCGAAAGCGGGTTGCTGCGTGAGCTCTTCCAAGTCGTCGCCGACCAGTGCGGACCCGAGGCTAGTCACGCCGACAGAGCCTT
>JALGTT010000110.1 GCA_029821235.1 Candidatus Hebobacteria bacterium
CCAGATCAGCGCTCTGAAGAAACGGGCCAACTCAATCTCTCCTCAGCGCCCCGAAGGGCCGCTTGCGGGCGACCACTGCGCCCCTTCCCCTTGGGCGGCCGCCGCCGGCAACCGGGAAGGAATGCGGGAAACCCACCCGACGCACGCCGATCTCCGCCCGCCACCAACGCTATTGTACCACAGGGCCAGAGATATCACCAAGGAGCGCCGCCGGGCGAATGACATGTGATCCCCATCGGCCCACGGCGCAATGACGAGGCGGTGAGAGATGTCAGCGGTCCGCGTCCGCGGAGGCGGTGGTGGGCGGTCGGGCCGCTTCCAGGCGGGCCGCCTCCTGCGCGGCCAGCGCGCCCGCGCCGATCACGCCCGCGTCATCCCCGAGTTGCGAGGGCACCAGCCGGCAGGTGGCGGCCGGCACCATGTGGGCCCGCGCCCGCACGGTGCGCAGGATGGGCTCGAAGAGCCAGCGCCCGGCCTGCGCGATTCCCCCGCCGATGACGAGTATCTCCGGGTTGTAGAGCTGGATCAGGTTGGCGATGCCGATGCCCAGGTAGTAGCCGGTCTCCTCCAGCACCTCCACCGCCAGCTCGTCGCCCTGCTCGGCGGCATGTGCGATCAGGGCCGGCGTCACCGAGGCCAGCCGAAAGTCCACCATGTCGGTGATGATGGTCTTGTTTCCCTGCTGGATCTTGCCGATCGCCCGGCGGACGATGGCGTCCCGGCCGCACAGCGCCTCCCAACATCCCCGGTTCCCGCAGGTGCAGAAGGGGCCGTCCGGCAGGATGGTCATGTGTCCCACCTCGGCGAACCCTTCCGTGGAGCCGATGCGCAACTCTCCGTCGATCACCGCCCCGCCCCCGATGCCGGTGCCGATGGTGATCATCACCATCTGCTCGCACCCGCGGCCCGCGCCGTACTTGTGCTCGCCCAGGGTCTGCACGGCCACGTCGTTCAGCATCACCGTGGGCAGCCCGAAGGCCTCGCGGAATGGCCCGATAATCTGCACGCCGCGGGACTCGGCGAAGTTGGGGGAGAACACGCAAATCCCCTCCTTGGAGCGGAGGGCGCCCGCCACCCCCAGGCCGATGGCGGAGATGTCATTGACGGTGTAGCCCGCGTTCTCGATCGCCTCCGCGGCCGCGTCCACCGCGCGCGCGATCGCCGCCCGCATTCCCGCATCGGCCAGTGCAGGCCTGCGGGCCTCCCCCTGAATATGCCCGGCGCTGTCAACCACGCCTGCGCGGATGTTGGTGCCGCCGATGTCCACACCCACGTAGCGCCGCACGCTCTGGGGCAAGGCCTCCTCCACTCACGCCTCCCGCGATGAACGCCCAGAATTGTCGCCCACAATCACTGCACACAGGTCAGCCGTGCGAGTCACCGCCGGCCGCCGCACGCGTGGATGGCATCCTCCACACGGTGCCGCGTCACCAGGCCGTAGTCCCCTTCTCCCCCGCCCGTATTGTTCCCGCTTTTTGCCCATTTCAAGCCCGCCCACCAGGGTTCTCCGTTCCCTGTGTTCGCCCCTCGCTCACGGGATAAACGCCAGGCCGGGCCAGCAAACGCCGCGACCACTGCTGCCCCGGGGAGTTCGTGCGGATGCTCGGAGTGAGATAGTTGCCTTGGCGACACCTGCTAGGGTCCGCTCACCTATTGTAGGCTTACTCGGCTGGATGTCAAGTCGGGGGCGGCCGTCGCGGGGTGATCGGTCCGCTCGCTGCGGTGTGCGAAGGCCGTTTTGGGACCGCCTCTGGCCTTCCAATTTCTGCGCAGATGCGGTCCTGGGCGATCTCTTGCTGCCGTAGCCCGCGACTGGTGACAGACTCCGCCAGGGACCGGCATCTCTCGTGACGGCTATGCGGGGGCGGACGCCGGCAGTTGGTGTCGGGCTGTGCTACGGCTGCCCGCGGGCCAGTGTGACGCAGTCCAGCAACCACTTCTTTCGCTTCGGGGGAATGGTGGGATCGCGCTGGATGGCGGTCTCGACATCTGTAGCGACGCTGTGCAGCAACACCTCGTCGGCGTCTTCGGTGGTCCAACCACGCTCCCGGCTGACCGCTGCGAGACGCATCAGGTGCTCGACGTCCACCTCCAGCACCTTCGCAAGTTTCCTCAGTGTGGCCGCGTGCGCGCTGACTTGCTGAGCCCCCTCCAGCCGACTCAACTGCGCGCGATCTACCTTCGCCAGGCGCGCCAGCTCGTTCAAACCCAGCCCCTTAGCCATCCGGTAGCGCGCCAGGGCCAGCCCCAACGGGCTCCGCAGACGCAGAGCCGCCAACTTACCACTTTGCTTGCGCTTTGTTCGCGCCTTGGTTGCCATGTCAACTCATTCTTCCCATCAACAAGCGCTATCGAGCGTCAACAATCCTGATGAGGCCCACACTCCTGTCCTTCAACCTGGCTCGGCTCTCGACCGTTACGCTGAATCGCTTCGCGCCCAGGATTCTGACCACCCACAGACAGCGGGGCGGGGCCACTTTGGCTCTTTCCGATTCTCGCTTCCTGACCTCGCGCCCGATGAGCACATCTTGTCGTTCGTCGTGCTCCTCAGAGTCCTGCACAATGACATCTAGTGCCATCGCCGCTACGGGGACAGGGATATCGTTTCCGAATAGCAGACCCAGCACTTCGCGCAAGGGCCGCTCGCTTTGCAGCAATTTGGGAGCTTCTCGCCACGCGTCCTCGTGATGGCGCATGGCATGCCGGATGATCTGGGCGCAGATCTCGTACTCCACATAGACTTGAATCTCGGCCGGGCGAAGTCCGGTGTCGACCCAGATCTCCCGGTATGGCTCTAAGACCGCTTCTAGGGTGCTCGTCCAGGTGTCGAACCATTCCTGCTGGGGCTTGATTGTCGCCATCGTTGTAGCCTCTCATTCATCCTGCACATGGTATGCTCCTCCTTTCAAGTCCGAAGCGCCCTAAAGACGCCCGCATTAGTATGCCACAATTAGCAACAATTATCAACACCTTGACCGCGGCCCTTGGGGCGGCTAGAATGCAAAGAAAAGGCTTCTTGGAGTTCTATATGCTCGATCTGCGATTCATTCGCACCAATCCCGACACGGTCCGCGCCGGCATTCGCAAGCGGGGGCAGGACACGGGGATCGTGGATTCCCTGCTCGCGGCCGACGAGAAGCGGCGGGCATTGCTCACCGAGGTGGAGGAGCTGAAGGCCAGGCGCAACCGCGTCAGCGACGAGATCGCGGCCATCAAGCGGGAGAAGGGGGACGCCTCCGACCTCATCGCCGAGATGCGGGATGTGAGCGCCCGCATCAAGACCCTCGACGCGCAGGTCCGGGAGGCGGAGGCGGAGGTGGAGCGGCTCTCCCTTCTGGTCCCCAATCTGCCGGACGAGTCCACCCCGGAGGGCGACACTGAGGACCAGAACGCGATCGTCCGGCAGTGGGGGGAGCCGCGGGAGTTCGGCTTCGAGCCCAAGCCCCACTGGGAGATCGCGGTCTCCCTCGACATCGTGGACTTCGAGCGCGCCACCCGCATCGCGGGGGCCAACTTCGAGGTGTTCAAGGGCGCGGGAGCGCGGCTGCGGCGCGCGCTGATCAACTTCATGCTCGACCTGCACGCGGAGGCAGGATTCGTGGAGACCGCGCCTCCGGTGATCGCGCGGCGGGACGCGCTGGTCGCCTCCGGCCACCTGCCCAAGTTCGAGGAGGAGCAGTTCCACGTCCGCGAGAACGACATGTTCCTCATCCCCACCGCGGAGTCGGCGTTGGCGAATCTCCACCGGGACGAGATCCTGGACGGAGACTCTCTCCCCCGGTACTACTGTGCCCACACCCCGTGTTTCCGGTACGAGAAGTTCGGCGCAGGCAAGGAGTCGCGCGGCCTCATCCGCCAGTTCCAGTTCGACAAGGTGGAGTTGTTCAAGTTCGTGTTGCCGGAGACCTCGGCGGAGGAGTTGGAGTCCCTGGTGAAGCAGGCGGAGTTGGTCTACCAGAAACTCGGTATTCCCTATCGGCTCGCCCTGCTGTGCGCGGGGGAGATGAGCATGGCCGCGGCCAAGGCCTACGACCCCCTCGCCTGGTTCCCCGGCACCGGCGAGTGGATGGAACTGAGTTCCTGCTCGAATTGCCTGGACTGGCAGGCCCGGCGGGCCAATGTCCGCTTCCGCCGCAAGCGGGAGGCGAAACCCGAGTTCGTCCATACTCTCAACGGCTCAGGCCTCGCCGTGGGCCGCACCCTCGCCTGCATCCTGGAGAACTACCAGAACGAGGACGGCTCGGTCACCATCCCGGAGGCCCTGGCGCCCTATATGGACGGGGTGAAGGTGATCGGAGGGGAGTGAAGATTTTCCCGTTCTGACGTTGTGCGTTACGCATTCCTTTTGTAGGGCGGGCGTGCCTACGCCCGCCGCCACAGGCTGGAAGCCTGTGGCACTTGCGGCGGGCATGTCCCTCACCTTGCTCGAGAACATACCCGCCCTACAACAGACGTAGTGCTGTAGGGCGGGCACACCTTTGCCCGCCCCGCAAGCTAATCTTGCGCACGACGTGGTCGTGTTGAGCTACGTGGTTTGGCGGGGATGGGCCCCTAGGCCCTATGGGCCGGGGTGGCGGCCAAAGGCATAGCCATATCCCCGCCCTACAGCAGGGTGTTGTTCTGCAGTGGTGGAGGTGCGCTAAGGTCGGTTTGGGCCCCTGGGAGCCGGGGCCTCCCGGCGATCCTCGCAGACAGACCGCAGATTACAAATCTGCGCCACAGTGTGGACGAACAATGATGGCCGCGCCTTTGTGGGGCAGGATTGTATCCTGCCGAAAGGCAGCCTGGGACCCACCCTACAGTCCCTTCAACTTCTGCGTGAGTTTGGGCACGATCTCGAAGAGGTCGCCGACGATGCCGTAGGTGGCGATGTTGAAGATAGGGGCGGCGGGGTCTTTGTTGATGGCGACGATGACGTCGGAGCTCTGCATTCCCGCGAGATGCTGGACCGCGCCGGAGATGCCGCAGGCGATGTAGAGTTTGGGCTGGACGGTGCGGCCGGTCTGGCCCACCTGGTGGTAGGCGGGTATCCAGCCCGCGTCCACCGCGGCGCGGGAGGCCCCCACCGCTCCGCCCAGGGCCTCCGCCAGTTCGCGGATGATGGCGAAGTTCTCCGGCTTCCCCAATCCCCGCCCGCCGGAGACGATGATCTCCGCGTCCTGGAGGTTCACCTGACCATCGTCCTCCTGCTGGACGATCTCCACGAT
>JALGTT010000111.1 GCA_029821235.1 Candidatus Hebobacteria bacterium
GCGGCTGGTCAGGCGCGCGGCGAGCGCGGACCTGCCCACCCGGTTCGGCCACTTCGCGGTCCACGCCTATGAGAGCCTGGTGGACACCAAACCGTATCTGGCCCTGGTCTACGGAGAGATCGGCCCCGAACCCACCCTGGTGCGGGTGCACTCGAGTTGCCTCACCGGGGATGTGTTCCACTCCCTGCGCTGCGACTGCGGGGACCAGTTGGAAGCCGCGATGGCCAAGATCGTGGAGGCCGGGTCCGGGGTGGTGTTGTATATTCAGCAAGAGGGTCGGGGGATCGGGCTGATCAACAAGATCCGCGCCTATGCCCTCCAGGAACACGGACACGATACGGTGGAGGCGAACCAGTTGCTGGGGTTCGCGCCGGACATACGGGATTACGGGATCGGGGCTCAGATTCTGCTGGACCTGGGGCTGAAGAAGATCCGCCTGATGACCAACAACCCGGGCAAAGTGGTGGGCATCGAGGGGATGGGGCTGGAGGTGGTGGAGCGGGTGCCGCTGGAGGTGCCGCCGAATGAGATCAACCGGCGCTATCTGGTCACCAAGCGGGAGAAGATGGGACACCTGCTCTCCGCCGGCGAGGGAGAAGACGGCAGAAAGGATGAGTGAGCATGGGCAAGACCTTTGAGGGAAAACTGGTCGCCTCCGGGCTGCGCTTCGGGATCGTGGTGAGTCGGTTCAACGAACTGATCACCAGCCGCCTGCTGGGTGGCGCGATGGATGCGCTGGAGCGCCACGAGGCGCGCAAAGAGGATGTTGACGTGGCGTGGACGCCGGGCGCGTTCGAACTGCCGCTGGCGGCGCGGAGGATGGCGGAGAGCGGCAAGTACGACGCGGTGATCTGCCTGGCGGCGGTGATCCGAGGGGCCACCCCTCATTTCGAGCATGTCGCCTCCGAGGCGGCCAAGGGGATCGCCAAGGTGGGGCTCGACACCGGCCTTCCCGTCATCTACGGTGTGGTCACCGCGGACAGCATCGAGCAGGCCGTGGAAAGGGCGGGCACGAAACTCGGCAACCGCGGGGCCGATGCCGCCCTCTCGGCGATCGAGATGGCGAATCTGCTGAAGGCGCTGCCGAAGAAGAAGGCCGGCAGGTAGCCCACCGGTGCGCGCGGTCATCCAGCGAGTGAGTTCCGCCTCCGTGGCGGCCGACGGCCGCACGGTGGGCGAGATCGGCGCCGGGCTTCTCGTGCTGCTGGGCGTCGCCCAGGGGGACACGGAGCGGGAGGCCGCGTGGGTGGCCGACAAGATCGCCAATCTCCGCATCTTCGAGGACGACGGAGGGAAGATGAATCTCTCCGTGCAGGAGATCGGCGGCGCGGTGCTGGTGGTGAGCCAGTTCACACTGCTGGCGGACTGCCGCAAGGGCCGCCGGCCGAGCTTCATCGGGGCGGCCCCGCCGGAGGAGGCGGACCGCCTCTACCGGATGGTGGCGGAGCGGCTGCGGGAGGCCGGCCTGCCGGTGGAGACGGGACTGTTCCAGGCCCGCATGCAGGTGAGCCTGGTGAACGACGGGCCGGTCACCATCGTGCTGGAGACGCCGGGGTCGGGATGAGCCTTGTGCGATCCGCGGGTTTGACTGACCGCGCCCCAGGGCTATGATACGGTTGACTTGACTGGGAGTCGAGGAGCATGAGCGCATACAGCACGAAAGTGATGGAGCATTTCCGCAACCCGCGGAACGTGGGTTATATCGAAAACGCCGACGGGGTGGGCAAGGTGGGCAACCCCGTGTGCGGCGATATCATGGAACTCACCATCAAGGTGGAGGACGGGGTGATCGCCGACGCCAAGTTCCGCACCTTCGGCTGCGGGGCCGCCATCGCCACCAGCAGCATGGTGACGGAGATGGTGAAGGGCAAGACCATCGAGGAGGCGCTGCACATCAGCAACCGCGCGGTGGCGGAGGCGCTGGGCGGGCTGCCCAGCATCAAGATGCACTGCTCGGTGCTGGCCGAGCAGGCGCTGAAGTCGGCGATCGAGGACTACTTCGCCAAACACCCGGAGGCGGGCCCGCTCCCGGAGGCCGCAGAGGCGGCCGCGCCGTGCGGCGCGCAGCAGGGCAAGTGCGTGCTGGAGACCGGCGCGGAGGAGAGGGAGGCCGGCGGATAGCCGCCTCCCCCGGTCACCCGGTTTCCGAGGACGCTTCCTCGTCCGACTGCATCATCTGAAGCAGCCCGTATTCCACTCCATCCACGAGCGCCTGCCAACTCGCCTCGATGATGTTGGTGTGCACCCCGACGGTGGTCCAACTCCGCGCGCCAGAACGGGACTCCACCATCACCCGCACCCTGGCGGCGGTGGCCTGCTCCGGGGCGTTGATCACGCGCACCTTGAAGTCGGTGAGACGGATGCCCGCCAAGGCCGGGTAGAAGCGCTCCAGGGCCTTGCGCAGGGCGTTGTCCAGCGCGTGCACGGGGCCGTCCCCCTCGGCCGCGGTGTGCTCGTACTCGCCCCCCACCTGGACTTTGATGGTGGCCTCGGTCTTCGTCTCCCCTCCCCGGTTCTTTTCGACGATGACGCGGAAGCCCTCCAGGTCGAACTGGGGCTCGTGCAGCCCCATGCACTTGCGGACCATCAGCTCGAAGGAGGCCTCCGCCCCCTCGAATTGGTACCCGGCGTGCTCCATCTCCCGCAGGCGGGCCATCAACTGCTGGGTCTGAGGCGAATCCTTCTCCAGCCCCAGGTTCAGCGCCTGGGCCTTGTAGATCACCCCATGCCTTCCCGCCATGTCCGACACCAGGAAACGCCGCTCGTTGCCCACCAGATCGGGCCGCACGTGCTCATAGGTCTTCGGGTGCTTGAGCATGGCGTCCACGTGCATGCCCCCTTTGTGGGCGAAGGCGCTGCGCCCGACGTACGCCTCCCGCTCCGGGGTGGGCATGTTGGCCACGGAGGCCACGTAGTGCGCCACCTCGTACAATTGCCCGAGTTGCTCCTCGGATAGGAGTTCCCGGCCGAGTTTCAACTGGAGATTTGCGATGACGGAGCAGAGGTTGGCGGTGCCGCATCGCTCCCCATATCCGTTGACGGTGCCCTGGACCATGGCGACGCCGGCCTCCACCGCAACCAGGGTGTTCGCCACGGCCAACTCGCAGTCGTTGTGGGCATGCATGCCGAGGGGGGTCTTCACCGCCTGCTGTGCGGCCTCTATCGCTCGGACGACCTCGTTGGGCAGCGCGCCTCCGTTGGTGTCGCAGAGGCAGATCCAGTCCGCGCCCGCCTTCTCCGCCGCGGCCAGACACGCCAGCGCGTACTCGGCGTTGTGTTTGTAGCCGTCGAAGAAATGCTCCGCATCCACGCCCACCTCGAGCCCATGTCCCTTGAGGAACGCGACGGAGTCCCGGATCATGTCCAGGTTCTCGTCGAGGCCGACCTTCAGCGCATGGGTGACGTGCATGTCCCAGGACTTGCCCACCAGCACGGCCACCGGCACGCCGAGTTCCACGATGTTCTTGAGAGCGGGGTCGTCCTCCGCCTTCCTGCCCGCGCGGCGGGTCAGCCAGAAGACGGTGGGGCGCGCATGGGTGAGCGGCTCCTCACGCAGCCGCGCAAAGAACTCCATGTCGGTGTGGAAGCCAGGGTCGGCGAACCCGCCCTCGATGTAGTCCACCCCCAGGTCGTCGAGTTTGCGGGCGATCTTGATCTTGTCATCCGCGGACAGGGAGATGCCCTCGGTCTGTGCTCCATCCCGCAGGGTGGTGTCGTACAGCATCAGATCGCTCATTCCCGTGCTCCTTGCGCACCACTAGGCGTCTCGTCTACGCCGGCCACGGCCTCTGGACGGGGGATTTCGGCAGGACTGCGCTGAGAAGGGCCGAGGCCGCGAACCAGGGCCAAGGCGATTCTACTCTGGGGCTGTGGAGTGTGTCAAACGAGGTGGCCGCGTCCGCGGAGACCGCGCGGGGCAGTCTACAACTCCCCCATCGGGTCCACCGGGGTTCCGTTCTTGCGCACCTCGAAGTGCAGGTGGGGGCCGGTGGAGAGTCCGGTGCTGCCGACGCGGCCGATCACCTGGCCCTGTTTGACCTTCTCCCCGACGGCCACCGCCAGGGAGGAGCAGTGGGCGTAGAGGGTGGCGAGTCCGCCCCCGTGATCGATGATGATGCAGTTGCCGTATCCACCCCATCGGCCGGAGTGCACCACCACGCCGCCGGCCGCGGCGTGGATGGGAGTGCCGCGGGAGGCAGCGATGTCCACCCCGGTGTGCATCTTGCGCACCTTGTAGATGGGGTGGATGCGGTAGCCGAACTTGGAGGTGATGCGGCCGTTCACCGGTTTCCGCAGTTTGCCCTTCCAGGGAGTCGCCAGCCGCTTCCGGCCCTCCGGGGTGCGCTCCATGCGGCGGAGGAGGGTGGTTACCTCGCGGGAGTTGCGCTCCAGTTCGGCCAGCGCCCGCTCCCACACGGCGCGGTCCCGCTCGAGGTTGCGCTTCTCGCGGTCCTTCCGCTCCCGCTCGGAGGCGGCCCCGTCTCTCTTCTTGCGGATGGATTCCCGAAGGGCGGCCAGCGCGCGCTCTTTCTCGGCCACCTCGGCGCGGCGCTGCTCGGCCTCCGCGTAGGCCGCCTCGAACTCCTCCAGCAGCTCGCCGTCCTTGCTCACCACCTGGTCCAGCAGATAGAGGCGGTTGGCGAAATCGGTGAAACTGGTGGAACTGAGAAAGGCCTCCACGGAGGTGGTGTCGCCCTGCTGGTAGATGGCGACCAGGCGGTCGGCCACCAGGGTGCGGTACTCCTCCAGTTGCAGTTGTGACGCCTGGCTGCGGAGTTTGGCGCGGTCGAGTTCGAGGCGGGCGCGCTCCAGTTCCTCGGTCACGGTGCGGAGTTGAGATTCCGTCCTGGCGATGCGGGAGTTGATCCGCTTGAGCTCGCGGGCGATCTGGCGCTGGCGGCTCTTCACCGCGGCCAACTTCCGCTGCACGCGGCTCTTCTTGCGGTTGATGGTCTGGAGTTGCTGTCTCAGCGCCTCGGGGTCGGAGGTGGTGGCGGCCTGCTGCGCCAGGGCCGCGCCCAGCGCCGCGAGTGCCAACGGAAGAAGGGCCAAGACAAAGATGCGAATCCTGCGGGATCGGACCCCTCTGTTATGCGGGACTTGCCTGCGCGGCCCCTCACGTCGGCAGAATGCCATTGCTTGCCTCGTAAGCTGCGAGTTCGTCAGCCACGGCCGACACCGCGCCGCCTCAACGGAGGCAGGTGGGGTCCTTGTGGCAATTGCGCCTGTACGGAATGGAGGCTTGGGGTGTTGTGGGGACATGATCGTGGTGCAGCACTACTCAGACTCCGTTGATGTGCACACGACCCAGATTCAGGGTTCGTGGGGTAGCCTTGAAGAGACAGGTCGGGCGCAGTACCGTGGGTACGGAGCTAACGAGGAGGTCGGCCGAGGAAAGTGGAAATAGCCTTCAGGGCATGGTTGGGCCTGGATAGCCTCACTTCTGGCAGAGCGGATTGGCGTGAATGATGAGCCATGGGGGGCGCGGCCCATCGAGTAGATGCGTGTAATAAAGGCACGCTCCCATTGGGTAGAGTAATGCTGTCTGCTATCGCGGAGATGGCGAGCAACCCCGACGTGCATGAGGAGGCGACGTGATCAGTCGCGTCGATAATATCACGCCAGAGTTGTTGCGCTGGGCACTCGACCGAGCCCGCCTATCTGTGATTGACCTGCGCAAACGCTTCCCGCGGCTCGACAAGTGGCTGCGCGGCGAGGTCAAGCCAACGTTCAAGCAGCTGGAGGCCTTCGCGAAAGCGACTCGTGTGCCGATCGGATATCTCTTTCTGCCCAGGCCACCGCTAGAAACAGTACCGATCCCGGACCTGCGTACGATTCCCGACCGCGAGATCGGAGAGCCCAGCCCAGACCTGCTTGATACGATCTACCTCTGCCAACAGCGGCAGGAGTGGTATCGTGATTACGCTCGCAAGGCGGGCGAGCCGAAGCGGACTTTTGTAGGGTCGGTTGAAACAACGAACGCCGTGGAAGACACTGCCCGGGAGATGCGCCACGCGCTGAGTTTCGACTTGGATGAGCGAGCCGAGATTGGGACCTGGACTGAGGCGCTGCGAAGGTTTCTCGACCAAGCAGACGCACTCGGTGTGCTCGTGATGGTGAGTGGGGTGGTTGGCAGCAACAATCGGCGCAAGCTCAATCCCAAAGAGTTTCGGGGCTTCGCACTGGCGGATGATCTGGCTCCTCTTGTTTTTGTCAACGGTGCGGACACTAAGGCCGCGCAGATGTTCACGCTCGCGCATGAGATGGCGCATCTCTGGCTTGGCCAATCGGCCCTCTCCGACTTGGAGCCGGTGACGGCTCCGCTACACCAGGTTGAGAAGTGGTGCAATCGAGTCGCGGCGGAACTCCTCGTTCCGTTGTCTGTGATACGTAAGGAATACCGGCAGACCGCTGACCTACGCGAAGAACTCAACCGCCTGGCGCGCCGGTTCAAGGTTAGCACGCTTGTCGTCCTGCGCCGCATCTATGATCTCAAAGCGCTCACTCGGGATGAGTTCAGGGATGCCTACGAGCAGGAGTTGAAACGACTGCGGGACATGCGGAGAGGGGATGGCGGAGACTTCTACCTCACGCAGGCAGCGCGGGCCGGCAAGCGCTTTGCCCGCGCGCTCGTGGTCACTGCCTTCGAGGGGCAGACATCCTTCACGGAGGCGTTCCGCCTTCTGGGCGTGAGGAAAGTAGAGACTTTGCGCCGTTTTGGTGCCGAACTGGGGGTGGGAGTTTGATGGCATACCTCCTGGACGCCAATGTGTTCATCCAGGCCAAGAACCTTCACTATGGCATGGATTTCTGTCCTGCGTTTTGGGATTGGCTCGTACGGGCACACGAGGAAGGCAAGGTGTTCAGCATTGAGAAGGTGGGAGATGAGGTGCAGGCGGCCAATGACGACCTGGCCGAGTGGGCCAGCGCACGGGGTACGGCTTTCTTTCTGCCTCCGGGCGCCGATGTATTCTCGGCGTTGGCGCAGGTCAGTCAGTGGGCCACGGACCAGAACTACGAGTCCGCGGCAGTTAACACATTCCTCCAGGTGGCTGACTACTACCTCGTGGCGCAGGCATTAGCTGGTGGCCATACGGTGGTGACGCACGAAGTGCCGTCAGCCTCGACCCGCAAGATCAAGATTCCGGATGCTTGCATCGGGCTGGGAATCAAGTGCATGACCCCCTATGCCATGCTCCGAAGGGAGCGTGCACGGTTTGTGCTGGCTTGACTCTCCCAACCCTCTCGGTTGACATCCCTCTCCCCTGTCGGGTATCATCGGGTTGATGTGGGGCGGGTAATCACCGTGGGAGTCCGAAGATGAAGCAGGGCATTCATCCCAAGTATGTTACCGCGCAAGTAAGCTGCGCCTGCGGCAACTCGTTCGTCACCCGGGCGACG
>JALGTT010000112.1 GCA_029821235.1 Candidatus Hebobacteria bacterium
GGTCTCCATGCGGCGGCTTCCTCCTGTAGAGTATGATGCGTTCCAGGGGTGGTTTTGTCCCCATTCTGGTGGCAATCGCGCACAAATTCCCCAGCGGGACGAGGTGTGAGGCCGGGTTGACGCCAGATGCTTGCTTGCTTGACCGGCGGTAGTGAGCCTGATAGCATACGGCAAGTGGGTTGAACAGCGAGGAGACCCGGACGGTTCAGGCCGGAGGGAGGCTCGCCAAGGCAACCGACGTCCCGTCTTGCCTTCCCCTTGAATCACCAGCGGCTCCAGCGCGGGCTGGTCTCGGAGATGGAGCCGAGCACGGCGAAGGGTTGGGCGCTCCTTCCCCCATCACTCCCTGCCGACCGGCGCTCGTCCCACACCAGGTCATGTTGGCAGGCGCCCGTCGCGCGGCGCGGAGGGAAACGCGAAGAAAGGAAATCAACGGCTATGGCAGGCATTGCCGGTATCGCTCTCGGAAGAGAAGCCCGCGGGGTGGAGGAAGCGCTGGATGCGATTGCACATCGCGGCCCCTCGGGGCGTCACGTACAGGTTGAAGCACAGGCGACCTTGGGAGAGGTGTGGGGGCCCGCGGAGGCACGCTATGCCCAGGACATCTCTGCCCACGCGCTGGTGATGGATGCGGAGGCGCACAATTGGGCGGAAATCGCGGCGGGAGCCGTGTCCCCCCGCCAGGCGCTGCTCGACTGCTACCGGCAGCGCGGCCCCGGGTTCGTTGCCGACCTGGATGGAGCCTTCGCGCTCGCCATCGCCGGCCCGAAGGGCGTCTTCCTGGCCAGGGACGTGGTGGGCAAGTCGCCGCTCTACTGGGGCCGCCGCGGGAAGGACCTGTGCTTCGCCTCCGAGATCAAGGCGATCGCCCGCTGGACCCGCGACATCGAGGAGTTTCCGCCCGGTCACTACTATCGGCCCGACCTCGGCCTGGTGTCCTTCCAGTCGGTGGAGGAACAACCCCCCGTGGAGGGCGACGCGGAGGAGGTGGCGCGGGAACTGCGCGCCCGGCTGGTGCGCTCCGTGCAGAAGCGGGTGAAGGAGGGAGAGGTCGGCGTGTGGCTTTCCGGGGGGCTGGATTCCGCCACCATGGCCGCCCTCGCGGCCAGACAGACCTCCCGGCTGGAGACCTTCGTGGTCGGGCTCCCCGGCGCCTCCGACCTGGAGCACGCGCGGGTGGTGGCCGACCACATCGGCTCCCGCCACCACGAGCGAATCTGCTCACCGGACGAGTTGCCGGGGATGCTCGAGGAGGCCATCTACCACCTGGAGTCGTTCGACGCCCTGTTGGTGCGCTCCAGCGTACTCAACTACCTGGCCGGGCGCATCGCCTCCGAGCATGTCCCTGCCGTACTCTCCGGAGAGGGCGGGGACGAACTCTTCGCCGGCTACGGGTACCTCGCGGAGATGCCGCTGGAGAGCTTGCCGGCCGAACTGGTGGACATCACCAACCGCCTCCACAATACCGCGCTTCAGCGGGTGGACCGGTGCTCCGCCGGCCACGGGATCCAGGCGCGGCCGGGGTTTCTCGACCGCGATGTGCTGGCCTACGCGCTCCGCATCCCCGCCGAACTCAAGATCGCCGGCAACGGCGAGCGGATGGGCAAGTGGATTCTGAGGAAGGCGGTGGAGGGACTCCTGCCGGATACAGTCACCTGGCGCCCCAAGGAGAAGTTCTGGGAGGGGGCGGGCGTGCAGGGGACGCTGGCCGCGCACGCGGAAGAGGTCGTCTCAGACGCCGAGTTCGCTGCCGAGCGCGCGGTGTCGGACAGTGTCACGCTCAACACCAAGGAAGAGTTGCTGTACTACCGAATCTTCAAGGGCCAGTTCGGGGATTCCGTTGACCCCGCGTTGGTGGGCAGGACCAAGGGCGCTCCGTCTGTCTGAGAGAGGCCGGTGCCGGAGAATGGCGATGTCCTTCATCGAGGGAGGTTGAGATATGGAAGGCCTGCTGCAGCGCGCCCAATCTGCGAACGTGTGGCAAAGCCTGGGGGTGTTTCTGGGCTTCGTCGTCCTGGCCGTGGTGGTGAGGCTGCTGTGGGGCCAGTGGGTCAGGCTGGTCACCCGCCGGACGAAGAACACGCTGGACGACGCGCTGATGAGCGCGTTGCACCGTCCGGTATCCGTCAGCATCCTCCTCTTCGGTCTCTACCTGGCGCTCCAGCGCCTGCAGGTATGGAGCGATTCCCAGCGAGAGATGCTGTCCAACCTGGGCGCGGCGTTCGCGGTAGTCGTGCTGGTGTACGCCGGCCTGCGGGTGTTCAACGCGGCCTGCCAGTGGTATGTGGAGGTCACCTCCGGCGACCCCGCGCAGGCCCGCATCGGCCGCCAGCAGGTGAGCACCGGCCGCAAGATCGTCAACCTCCTGGTGCTGTCGGTGGGCATGTTGGTAGTGCTCAACCAACTTGGCGTGAAAGTGGGCCCCCTGCTCGCCGGCCTCGGCATCGGCGGCCTGGCGGTCGCCCTCGCCCTGCAGGACACGCTCTCCAACCTGTTCGCGGGGCTTTCCGTGATACTGGATCGGCCGCTTGCCGTGGGCGATTTCGTGAAGTTGGAGTCGGGAGAAGAGGGGTTTGTGGAGGAGATCGGCTGGCGCAACACCAAAGTCCGCATGTGGGCCAACAACGTCGTGATCATCCCGAACGCCAAGTTGGTGCAGAGCGTGATCACCAACTACTACCTGCCGCAGCAGGAGATGTCGGTCTATGTCTCATGCGGCGTCTCCTACGACAGCGACCTGGAAAAAGTCGAAAGGGTGTGTATCGAGGTCGGAAAAGAGGTCATGGCGCGGGTGCCCGGCAGCGCGCTCGATTGGACGCCCGTCGTCAGATTCAAGGAGTTCGCAGACTTCAGCATCAACTTCATCGTGGTGCTCCGGGTGAAGGATTTCGGGAGCCAGTACGCCCTTCACCACGAGTACGTCAAGGCTTTGCACCGGCGGTTCGCGGAAGAGGGGATCGAGATTCCCTTCCCCATTCGCACCGTCATCATGCAGCAGCCGCGGCCCGCGGGCGCGCAGAGCCGGGCTGGAGGGCCCCATGCCGTCCAGCCGCCTGACATCGGCCGCCGGCCGGAGTCGGTCGGTGGCGAGCCTGGGGGCGAGGAGTGAACGGGGAGGGAAGAAGCCATGCGTAAACATATGCTGGGAAAGAGAAGACGCCCTGTGTTCGCAGTGCTGGGAGCCGGCCACGGAGGCATGGCGATGGCCGGACATCTCGCCATCATGGGGCACGAGGTGCGCCTCTACAACCGCAGCCCCGAGCGCATCGAGCCCATCCGCCGGTCCAAGCGCATCGAGGTGATCGCCCGCAACGGGGAGGAGATCCCCCGCGGCGTCGGCCAGTTGGCAGCCGTCACCGCCGATATGCAAGAGGCGGTCACGGGAGCCGATGTCATCATGGTGGTGGTGCCGGCAACAGGCCATGCCTGGCTGGCGGAGGAGATGGCCCCCCACGTCCGGGACGGACAGATGGTCGTGCTCCACCCGGGACGGACCGGCGGCGCGCTGGAGGTGCACCACAGCCTTCGCGCCCGCGGCGTCACCGCCGACGTGGTGGTGGCCGAGGCCCAGACGCTGCTCTACGCCTGCCGCGCGGTAAACCCCGGCCAGGTGCAGATCTTCCGCGTCAAGAACAGCGTCCCCGTCGCCGCCATCCCGGCCCACCGCACACCGGACGTGATCCAGGCGCTCTCTACGGCCTACACCCAGTTCATCCCCGGCGACAACGTCATCAAGACGGGCATGAACAACATCGGCGCCATCTTCCACCCGGCCGTTACCCTGCTCAACTCGGCCCGCATCGAGAGCACGCACGGGGACTTCGAGTATTACGTCGAGGGGATCACCCCCTCCGTCGCCCGCGTGCTGGAGGCAATGGACAAGGAGCGGGTGGCGGTGGGCGCGGCCCTGGGCTTCAACTGCATGAGTGCCCGCGAGTGGCTCTACAGCGCCTACGACGCCGCCGGCAAGACCCTCCACGAGGCGATTCAGGCCAACCGCGGCTACTACGGAATCACCGCGCCGGCCCACCTCAACCACCGCTACCTCACCGAGGACGTGCCCATGAGCCTGGTCCCCATCGCCTCCATCGGCGAGATGCTGGGGGTTCCCTGCCCTGCCATCAGGACCATCATCACCCTCGCCAACATCATGCACGAGTGCGACTACTGGGAGACGGGGCGCACGGTGGAGAAGCTGGGCCTTGCCGGGCTGTCTCTGGAGCAGATCCGGCTTCTGGTCCTCGAGGGGAAGAAGTAGCCCCATGCCCACCGTCATCGCCGGCGCGCTCGGCAACTGCGTCCACGTCGCCGGGGTAGTCAACTTCCTCTCCATCGCCCAGCGGCTGGGATACCAGACGGAGTTCCTGGGGGCCGCGGTTCCCGTCGAGAAGTTCGTGGAGGCGATCCGCGAGCGCGATCCCGACCTGGTGGGGGTCAGCTACCGCCTCACCCCCGAGGTGGCCGGCCGGCTGCTCAAGGACCTCAGGTGGCGGCTCGAAAAGGAGGGGCTGGCCGACCGCAGGTTCGTCTTCGCCGGCACCCCGCCGGTGTGTGCGGTGGCCGAGAAGGAGGGCTGGTTCGAGCGCTGCTTCACCGGCCTGGAGGAGCCGGAGGAAGTGGCGGCCTACCTGAAGGGGGAGCCGGCGAGCGCGGAGCCGGAGGATTTCGGCACCACTCAACTCGCCCGCCTGGAGAAGAAGAAGCCCTATCCGCTGCTCCGGCACCACTTCGGCCTCCCCAGCCTGGAGGACACCATCGAGGGCGTGCGCCGGATCGCGGAGGCGAAGGTGCTGGACGTCATCTCCCTCGGCCCCGACCAGAACGCCCAGGAATCGTTCTTCCGCCCGGAGGAGATGGACCCGGCCCTGGACGGCTCGGGCGGAGTGCCCCTCCGCACCCGGGACGATCTGGTCCGCATCTACCAGGCGAGCCGCACCGGCAACTATCCTCTGCTGCGCATCTACTCCGGCACCCGCGACCTGATCAAGTGGGCGGAGCTGGCCTTGGACACCATCCACAATGCCTGGGGCGCGATTCCGCTGTGCTGGTACAACGCGCTGGACGGCCGCTCTAAGCGCACCCCCGAGGAGGCGATCGCGGAGAACCAGGCGGCGATGCGGTGGTATGCGGAGCGCGGCATCCCCGTGGAGGTGAACGAAGCCCACCACTGGAGCATGAGGGACTC
>JALGTT010000113.1 GCA_029821235.1 Candidatus Hebobacteria bacterium
CCAGCTGCCCCGCCTCGACCAACTCCACCATCGGCACCAGCGCGGCTCCCTCCCTGGCCAGGAATTGCCGCAGCGCGGCATTTCCCTTCCGACCCACAATCTGATACTCTCTTCTCACGGCGGTTCTCTCCTTTCCTTTCTAGGTTTGGCTTGCCCGATTCTACCAGAACCGGGCGGAGAGAGCCGCCTCAACCTTCAACTATGAACGAGACACCCTCGACTTCACTTGCACTCCGCGTCAGCGCCATGGGTGGGCGATCACTGAGAGAAACCAAGCGTCTCCATGTATCGCGCGATCTGTTGCAAACTGCACGGGGCATGATCCCGATCAGCGTTCGCTTCGAATTCGACACTCCCCAAGTCGATCTCAAGCAGTCTGATCAGCACCCCATAGAGGATGAACCGGAAGAACTCAACGGCCTCGGGAATGGCTCTCTCGTTTCCTGTCACGAATGTCCCAGCCGCGAGGGATGAAACACTAGCATCCCAGTCCTCCCATTTAGACCAGAGGTCGCCCGTTTGCGACTTCTTGCAGTCAGTATTGATGCGTTTGAGGACCTTCGTCTCAGCTTCGCTTAGGTCACCGATGTGTGCAGCAACGTTCCTCACATGTCGACTCACGATGAGGTAATGTTGCAGAACAGGCTGTTGCGGGAGCGTAATGCTGCTCTTGCTGCGGATGTGCTGCTCCAACTCGCCCAACGCAGTAGAAACCTCGTTCCGACAGATGTTCCAGAGGATCTCGAATCCCGTCCTCAACATCACTATCTGCATTTCATAGAGAGGCTCTCTTGCCGCCATAAGCCACCACAGCATCGCGGTCCGCAGAGCCGATCGCCGTTCCTGGGTCATTCCCTCGAGGCGCTCAAGGCAGCTATCCACCTCGGGCAAAGAGCCGGAGGCATGCGGCCGATTAACGAAGTATGGAACGGCAAGCGGCTGGCCAAGAGGAGGAACTACATTCTCGTACGGTGGGTCTGGTCTCTTGTAACAACTCTGAACGTATATGAAGTCGTTCAGGAGTACAATGTCGTCAGCGCGAGACCCGCTACGGTAGAGCAAAGACTGGGGCTCATTTCCGTTATCAAGCCACTCCAACTTCAACCCGGGCCTAGGATCCTGATCGAGCCAAGTGCATTTGTAACCCCCTATATGCGCACCCTGAGACTTGGCAAGTGTCATGAAGTCGTATAGGTCTGCATTGTTCGGGACGACTATGATCCGTACGAGTTCCATTGATATCCTCTCGCTAGCCAAACTCCATGCCCAGAGCCGATCTGCTAGAGCAGTATAGTATTAAGGTTGGGCGGACTTTCTTGTGCATCTTAGGCAGCAATGGGCAGGTCGTCAAGGGTTGAAGTCGGTTTCTGAGGATGCATTAGTCCTCGTCCGGCGGGGCTTTCGGCATCCACAGGTCTCGATAGCCGATGATTCTGCGGAAGATTCGGTCCGTCTCCAACGCAACCCGGAACAGGGAGCAAGAGAGTAGATGATGAAGGTCTCGTCCAGGCCTTCGCGCAGGCGCGCGGTGCCTGGCATTACCGGCCGCCAAGGGGTACTCAGAGTGGCGCGGACGTGGTATCATGAATCGACAACATAGCCGTAACCCGCTGGCATCGCGCAGATGAGGCGGGCCTCTGCCTTCCTGCAGCCCCATGCAGGGTAGAGGCCCGTCTCTTTGCTTTGGGTGGAAGAACGATGGCACTGGACTTCAGCAGCTATCCGCCCGAAGGACACAAGGAGCGCATCTCCGCCTACCAGAAGCACGAGAATCTGTTTCTGGGGCAGCACAAGACTGTCTGGAACGTCAAGGCAGGGAGCTATCAGCTCAAGCGCTACATTGTCGCCAACTTCGCGAGGCTGATCTCGAAGCTCTCGGCAGACCTGCTCTTCGGGGAGGAGCCGGACTTCCTGGTGAGCGGTGTACCGGGAGGCGATGACGAAGGGGACCATCAACCGACTGCGGGAGCACGGCCTCCGGCTCGCCCAGGTATCAGCTCACAACGCGGCCGACTTCTGCATCTACTACGAGGGTGCGGTGGTGTGCATCGAGGGGGAGCATCCAGTCTACCCGCCCATCTCCGCCATCAACGGCGGCCCGCCATTCCATCCGAACTGTGTGCACGTGCTCACGCCTTTCGTCGAGCGGCTGGCGACGGAGAGGGAGAAGGATGCCGGCCGGCTCCCGGCCGATGTGCTCAACAAGACGCCGGCGGAGCTGCAGAGGCGCTTCAGGAGGGAGTTTCCGGAGCGGGCAAGGCGAGAGGGAATCAGGATCGGCCGGGCGGCACGGCAGCGCAAGCTGGTCCGGGCAGAGTCGCGCGTCACCGGGGCGATCCCGCCGCCGAAGGGTGGACTGCGCGAGGCACTGGACCGCGAGGAGAGACGGATCCGCTTTGAGGGGGAGCGCGAGCATGGCGCGATCATCGCGCCCGACGGAACCCTGCTGCATCGTGTGGTGGGGACGAGGTGGACACTGCCTCTTACTCCCGAACAGGCGGCTGATCTGCCGGGGGCGATTATCACGCATAATCACGTGAACATTGTGCCTCCCCTGTGGGACGACATCGCAATGGCTGCGAAACTCCGCTTGCGGGAGTTGCGAGCAGTGGACACAAGGTATCGGTACTCGGTGAGACCCGCTGGGGATGCCTGGCCGGAGGACGTCGGGGTGCGCTTCCAGGAGGCATTTAATCGCCATCTGATTGATGTCACCATGGAGCAAGGCATTGCCCAGCGACGTGGTATAATATCCCGGCGAGAGGCAATCAGGCAACGATATCACGAGGCCTGGTTGCGCACAGCGGAGGATGTGGGGCTGGTATACCGACGCGTCAGGTGGCGTGGACGATGAAGGAGCCGAAAGAAGTAACAGCCTTTGACGACACCTGGGGGTGCACTTGGGGCCAGGGGGGCCGCGTCTGCGAGCTGTGCGTTCATCTACGCAAGATCGCGGTGCCCAACGATCCGGCCTACTGCGACGCCTTTCCCGACGGGATCCCGCTGAAGATCTGGCTGGATCACAAGCGCCACACCGAACCCTACCCCGGCGACCACGGCATCCAGTTCGAGCCGGCGCCCGACGTAGTCCCCGAGGTGTTGAAGAAGGAGGGGCTGGCGTAGCCCGCAACTGAAGACCGGTCTGCCAGCCGCATTGACCAGGCGAGCGTCATAAGGCGCTCGCCCTTTTCGTTGGCCGGCGGGGGGATGAGGTCGCGAAGAGCGGCCGACAGCGGCCCCGCTAACCCGCCTGCTCCCCCATCGCCCACGGGGGCCGCCCTGGCCCAACGTGGGCCGAGAAGAATCTTCGCCCCATCCCTTGACTCTTCGGCGCACCTGAGTGATGTATGCGTCAACGACATACAAACAGGCGTGTGCGCCGAGGAGGAGAGAGAATGGAACAGACGCAAAGGACGAGCCGCAAAGCAGAGACCTACACCTGGGGCGTGGAGATCGAGTGCTTCCTGCCGCAGGAGGTGGTGAACCGATTGGGCATTCAGGTGGGGGGCTATCACCGGGGGTTCACGCTGCCGAGCCCTTTTCCCGCCTTGTGGGAGGCGCAACGAGATGGCAGCCTTTCGACCCGGCGCCGGGGCTATGTCGCGGTCGAAATCGTCAGCCCCATCATGGGGGGACGCCACGACCTCGAGGAGGTCAAGCGGGTGCTAAAGCTCCTGCGGGAGCTCGGCGGGGTGGTGAACCACACCTGCGGGCTCCACGTCCACGTGGGCGGCCGCAGGGTCGCGGGCGACGACCCGGTGGCGATTGCAGGGTGGGTCGCCAAGCTCCTCTACCAGGTAGCGATGCATGAGACCGCGATTTACGCTTCCACCGGGACCCACCGCAGGGAGAACGGACATTACGCCCGCAGCATCAGGCGCTTCCATGAGGACGCCGACAGCATTCGCCGAGCAGGGCCGGCTCGCAAGAGCGAGGAGCTCCGCAGGCTGGCGCGGAGCCAGGGGCGCTACCGCTCCCTGAACCTCACCAACCTGTTCACCCACAAGGCGACAGTCGAGTTTCGGGCCTTCGCGGGAACGCTCGACTGGCGAAAGGTTTCGGGACATCTCCAGATGTGCCTGGCGCTCTGCGAGCGGGCCACCGAGACCACCAGGATGGACTGGGATGCGGTGGCGAGCCAGCGGACCTACCGGAATGGAGGCCGGGGGCTGCGGGAGCTCAACCGCTTCTTCTACCTGACCGGCTGGACGAAGGGCCGCCGAGACGTGGGCCAGCCCGAGGTGGAGATGGCGGGCTGGATTGCTCCCCTGGATGACCTGAAGCCGGTGATGAAGCAGCTGCGCCGGCTGGCTCGCAAGTACGACCAGGAGGCGAGCTAGCATGTGCGCGGTGTTCGGTTGGGTTGGAGACGCTGACGAGTGGCGGGCCGCCCACCGGCTGATGGTGGAGCTGGCCATCGCCTCGGAGGTGAGGGGCAGAGACGCCGCGGGCTGGGCAACGCTGAACACGCGGGGTCAGCTCTGCTGGCGACGGCAGCCGGGGCCTGCGAGGGACCTCTTCGGGGATGAAGCATTTCGTCGGGCGCAGACCTGGCGGGTGACGATGGCAATCGGGCACACGCGCCGCGCCACCGCGGGCGCGCCGGCGGTGAACCGCAACAACCACCCCCACCCGGCGGGGGACTGGATGCTGGTGCACAACGGCGTGATTCCCGGCCACTGGCGGAAGGCGGATGCGCTGGGCCTGCGCCTGGAATCGGAATGTGACTCCGAGCTCCTGGTGCGGATCCTCGCCGAGCACGGAGAGCGGCGAGGGCCGGAGCTCTGCCTGGCGGCCGGAGGGAGCCAGTCGGTGCTGGCGCTCAACCGGCGTACCCGCCGGCTCCTCGCCTGGACGAACGGGGAGACGCCGCTGGTCGCCTTCCGGGTGGAGGAGCTGGGAGGCCTGTGGTGGGCATCCACGGAGGAGATCGCCGGGGCGGCGCTGGAGCGCGTAGGCATGGAGGCGCGGTTTGCGTCTCCGGAGCCGGGCGTGGTGTACAGGATGGAGGTGCAGGACGGGGCGGTGGTAATCGAGAGCAGAGAAAGGAGCGCATGAGATGCCGAGACGAAGACAGGACCAGGCCGTGGCTGAGAGAGCGGCCCAGATGCTGGCGGAGCGGGCTGAACGCAGGCGGGAGGCGGCCCGCCGTGCCGCGCAGACGCGGCGACA
>JALGTT010000422.1 GCA_029821235.1 Candidatus Hebobacteria bacterium
CGTGCAGCAGGAGTCCTGCGGGAAGTGCGTCCCCTGCCGCATCGGCACCAGGCGGATGCTGGAGATGCTGACCAAGATCACCCGCGGGGAGGGAAAGCCGGAGGACATCGACCGCCTGGCGCGCCTGGGGGAGATGGTGGCCCAGACCTCCCTCTGCGGCCTGGGGCAGACCGCCCCCAACCCGGTGCTCTCCACCATCCGCCACTTCCGCGGGGAATACGAGGAACACACCGCAGAAGGATACTGCCCCGCCCACGAATGCAGGGGGCTGTTCGCCTACGAGATCCTGGCCGACAAGTGCACGGGATGCCACCGGTGCTATCGAGAGTGCCCGCAGCGCGCGATCTCCGGCGAGGTGAAACATCCGCACGTCATTGACCAGGACAAGTGCATCCAGTGCGGCATCTGTTTCGACGTCTGCCGGTTCTCGGCGATCATCAGGACTAGACCTGCGCGGACGGGAGCGTCTTCCTCCGCGCCGAGAGCAGCCGCGGACTGAGGGTCACGGCGGAGGCCGTCGCTCCGACTTGAGAAACGTGATAGGAGAACGGACACGGGAGTTTCCGGCATGGCCGATCAGGTGACTCTGACCATAGACGGGAGAGAGGTGAAGGCCCCGCGCGGGAGCACGGTGCTCCAGGCCGCGCTGGCGGCCGGCATCGACATCCCGCACCTGTGCTATCAGCCCGAACTGGGCCTGCCGCCGACCGGGGCCTGCCGGCTCTGCATCGTGGAGGTGGAGGGGGTGAGGGGAGTGGTGGCCTCCTGCGTCTACCCGGTGGCGGAGGGCCTGGTGAACCACCCCCACGACTGCATGACCTGCGAGCAGGCCGGTGCCTGCGCCCTCCAGGACTACGCCTATCGGTACGGCATCAAGGAGCCGGAGTTCGCCGGCGCGCGCGTGGAGGTGCAGCCGGTGCAGGACGGGCCGGCGATCGTCCACGACCACAGCAAGTGCATCCTCTGCGGCCGGTGTGTGGAGGTGTGCCAGAGCGTGCAGGTGAGCGGGGCGATCGATCTGCTGGGCAGGGGATTCGACACCAGGGTGGGCCTGCCCCCGGGGTTGAGCCGCGAGGAGTCCACCTGCGTGGAGTGCGGAAACTGCATAGATGTCTGCCCCACCGGCGCGCTCTCGTTTGCGGGCGCGCAGGGCAAGGGGCGGGAGTGGGAGTTCGAGACGGTCACCACCGTGTGCCCCTACTGTGGCTGCGGCTGTCTCCTGGAGTTGGCCGTCCGCGACGGCCGCGTCCACAAGGTGGTGGGGAAACCCTCGGGAGAGGGAACGCGGGGCCTGCTCTGTGTGAAGGGGCGGTTCGGGCTCGACTTTCTGGACCGGGAGGACCGCCTCTGTCAGCCTCTCATCCGGCGGAACGGGGAGTTGACTCCGGCCACCTGGGAGGAGACGCTGGAACACGTCGCACAGCGGCTCGACGCGATCCGCGCGGAGCACGGCGCGGACGCCATCGGCGTGCTCTCCTCCGCCAAGTGCACCAATGAAGACGCGGGCCTGGCGCGCGCCTTCGGGTCGGGGGCGATGACCAACTCCATCGCCGACCTGGAGCAGGCCGACGTCATCCTGGTGATCGGCTCCAACACCACGGAATGCCACCCCGTAATCGGCTCCGCCATCAAGCGGGCCGTACAGAGCGGCCGCACCAGGCTGATCGTCGCCGACCCCCGCGCCATCGAACTCACGGAATATGCGGAGGTGCACCTCCGGCAGAAGGGCGGCACCGATGTGGCGCTCGCCAACGCGCTCGCCCGGGTGATCGTGGAGGAGGGGCTGGCCGACGAGGAGTTCGTCGCCGCGCGCACCGAGGGGTTCGAGGAGTGGAGAAAGGCGATCGAGCCCTACACGCCGGAGTTCGCGGAGAAGATCACCGGGGTGCCGGCCGACGACATCGTGCGGGCGGCCCGGCTCTATGCTGGGGCGGGCGCGGCCGCCATCGTCTACTCGATGGGCATCACCCAGCACAGCCACGGCACCGACAACGTGCTCGCTCTCGCCAACCTGGCAATGGTGACGGGCAACATCGGGCGGCCGGGCACGGGCGTCAATCCC
>JALGTT010000114.1 GCA_029821235.1 Candidatus Hebobacteria bacterium
CCGTCCTCGGTGACGTTGCAGGTCATCCAGCCGGTGAGGATCACGTTGTCCGGGTCCGCGGGATTGATGCCCGCGCCGGAGATGTTGTCCCCCCAACTGTCCGTCTCCGCGACCAGATAGTCCTTCTCCACATTGCGCTTGCCCGAGCGGTCGGTCCGGAAGAGGATTTCGCGCCAGGTCCGGCCCGCGTCATCGCTGCGGAACGCCCGCCCACCCCAATAGGTGGCGGCATAGACCGTTAGCGGCCGCGGGTCGGCGGTCAGCACGAACTGGTACTGAGGCGGCCGGCGCCGGCCCTTGGTGGCGATTCCGGGGCCCATCGCCTGCTCCCAGGTCTCCCCCCGGTCCAGAGAGCGATAGATGCCGCCCACGTAGCGGCCCTCGCGCTCCTTCCCCTCTATCGCACAGTACAACACACAGCGGTCCTGTTTCCTGCTGGAGGCGCCGGCAAAGGCGCGCAACTCCAAGTCGTCCGGCAGGCCGGAGCCGATCCGGCGCCAGGTGAGGCCGTTGTCATCGGAGCGGAAGATGCCCTCGCTGGTGCCCGCGAAACAGCGCCGCTTGAGGCGCCGGCTGGTGCGGTCTATGTGCAGCCCCCGCACCTCTCCCCGCAATCCCTGGCTGCGCGCCCACCTCTCTCCCCCGTCCCTGCTCACGAACACGCCGTTGTCGTAGCCCACCAGCATCAAGTTCGGGTTGTCCGCGTCGATGGCGATCTCCCTCACGAACGCGGGCAGTTCGGGTGCGAAGTCCGACCAGGTGGCCCCGCGGTCCCGGCTGATGCGAAGGTGGCCATCCCAGCCATGGGCCGCATACACGATGTTGGGATCGGTGGGGTGGAAGACGGGCCGGCAACGGGTGGAACTGAGGAGTTGGCTCCAGTGGAACATCTTCCAGTTCCGCCCGCCATCGGTGGACCGGTAGGCCGCGCTCATGTCGCAGTTGAGCAGCATCAGATTCGGGTCGTGGGGCGAGATGGCCGGGGTGAACATGCCCCCGCCCCCGCTCAGCCCGATGCTCTCCCAGGAGGTGCTGTTCATGGCGGTTGTCTCCTTCCCCTGCGCGCCACACCCGGAACAGAATACGATGGCGGCGGCCAGCATTGCCAGACGAACGGTTATCTGCGAACGATAGGCCCTCTTCATGGAATCGTTGCGCTCCCTTTCCGCGTGGTCGGCATGGGCTTCTCCCTCCCGGCCCCCCTCCCCTGCCCGCGATGCAGGTGTGACCCCCGAACCGGGGGAAATGTTCCTCCACCCAAGGCGCAGCCATAATCTGGAGGTCCAGCCGTGTCAGAGAAACCCATTCGCATCGGCGTCATCGGCGTCTCGAACCGAGGGGGATACTTCGTCAACGCCTTCCACAAGGAGGTGGAGGGAGCCAGCGTGGTGGCCGGGATGGATGTGCGGGACGAGCACCTCGACCGTTTCCGCGAGATAGTGGGGCCGGAGGCCCTGGTCACCAAGGACTACCACGAACTGATCAATCACCCGGAGGTGGACGCAGTGGTGGTGGCCAGCCCGGACAAGTTTCACGAGGAGCAGGGGCTGGCCGTGCTGAAGGCGCGCAAGCACCTGCTGCTGGAAAAGCCGATGGCGATCACCGTGGAGGGATGTGACCGCCTGCTGGCCGCGCACAAGGAGGCGGGCGTGGTCTTCGGCCTGGGCCTGAGCATGAGGTATATGCCCATGTTCCAGGTGATGAAACGCGTGATTGACTCCGGCCAGATCGGGGAGGTGAAGGCCTATTGGTGTAATCACTTCGTGGGCAAGGGGGGACATTTCTACTTCCACGACTGGCACGCGGTGCGCGCCGATTCCACCGGGCTGCTGCTCCAGAAGGGCACCCACGACCTGGACATCATGCATTATCTCACCGGGCGCTTTGCCACCAGGGTCGCCGCCTTCGGGGGCCTGGACTACTACGGGGGAGACAAGCCCAATGACCTGCACTGCCCGGACTGCCCGGAGAAGGACACCTGCCCCGAGGCCCAACTCGGCTGGCCGGACTACTTCTCCCTCTGCGCCTTCCGCCGGGAGGTGGATGTGGAGGACAATCACGTGGTGATCATGGAGCTGGAGGGGGGCATCAGAGCGGCCTACCAGGAATGCCATTTCACCCCGGACTACCACCGCGATCACATCGTCATCGGCACCAAGGGCCGGGTGTGGAACGATGAACTGACCAACACGGTAACGGTGAAGATGCGCCAGCGGCACGGGGATTCCGATATCGTGCACACGCTCCATCCCACCGAAGGGGAGCACGGGGGAGGGGACCCGCGGCTGTGCCGGGACTTCATCGCGGCCATCCGGGAGGGCCGGCCCCTGTTGAACGATCCGTATTCGGCGAGGATGAGCGTGGCCGTGGGAGTGGCCGCGCACGAGTCCATCCGCGCGATGGGTAAGATGATAGAGGTGTCGCGGCCGAACGTGTGAGTCCGGCGTTATCTGTCTTCATATTGGCACCAGGTTGGGGCGGCTGGGCTAAACACTGCCGTCCGAGATATGGTATTTCATATCTGGCTGTTTCGAGATGGGAGCAGTTGTCGGCTTCCGGCAGTGGCTGAGGGGGAAGAAGGAAGCCATCCGGCGTCTGCACTCAGTCGGCGTTCACCAGTGGTCAATATCCCATGGAGGGAGGCGTCAGTGCGCGGCAGTTCGAGGCGACGGGCTCGACGGATCCTGGTGGTGGAGGACAATGATGAACTTCGCACCTATTTGACCGCCTTGCTTGGCAACCATGGCTATCTCGTCAGTACCGCGAGCAATGGCGCGGAGGCGATGGTGGCCCTCACCAACCCGGATGACGAGGGACCGGAGGCGGTGCTGCTGGACCTCTGTCTGCCCCTGGAGAGCGGAGTCTCGGTCCTCTCGTTCACGCGCAACGTGCTCAAGAGCGGCGCCCCCGTGGTGGTGCTCACCGGGCAGGACGACCCGGAGATGGAGGCGGCGGTGAAGGACCTCGGGGTAAGCGCTTATCTGAAAAAGCCGGTGGTGAACGACACCCTCATCGCCGCGGTCGAGCGGGCGCTCTCCTGAGGTCTTCGGTGGGCGTCTTTTCGCACCATCTTGTACGCGGCGGGATCGCGCGGGCAGGAATTCCCAAGCCTGTTGAGAAGTCCGAGGAGGGCGTTTTCCCGAATCCCCGATCGGAGCGCGTCTCCCGCCGCGGGACCTCGGACCGCCCCACGCCGCAGTCGTCCGCGGGAGCGCCGCGGATGCTGCGAGCCTCGTCTCTCCCGCCGCCCCTGGTGGCGCCCCGAGAGATGCGCCCAGGAGGTGCCTGGTGAAGCTGAGCTGTGCCGGTTATACGTTCAACACCTACTTCAGAGAGAAGGGTCTCACCCTCGACAAGTACATTGACATCTGCGCCGACATGGGGCTGGACGGCGTGGAGCTGACTCAGTACTACTTCCCCGAGACCAGCCAGAGCTACCTGATGGAGAGGAAGCGGCAACTGCTGCTGCGCGGCCTCGAGTTGGCGGGGACCGCCATCGGTGGAGCCTTCTGCCTTCCCACCGAGGAGGAGCGGAAGCAACACGTGGAGTTCACGAAGGAGTGGCTGGACATCTCCGGACGATTGGGCTCTCCGTGCCTGCGGGTGTTCGCGGGCGAGGCCCCGGAGGGTGCGGCGCAGGAGGAGGCGTTCGCGTGGACGGTCGCCGGTCTCAAGGAGTGCGCGGAGAAGGCGGCAGAAGTCGGCGTGGTGATCGGGCTGGAGAACCACGGCGGGCTGACCGGAACCGCGGAGGGCCTGGTGGCGATCTTGAAGGCGGTCGGCTCCGACTGGGTGGCCGCGCTGCTGGACTTCGGGAACTATTCGAAGGACCCCTACGGGGAGTTCGAGATGACCGCGCCCTACGCGGTGATGACCCACGCGAAGCCCACCTCGGATTTCGCGGGCACGCGGAAGGAACTGGACTACCGGCGGATCCGAGACATCATGGCCCAGGTCGGCTACCGCGGCTTTCTGTCCATCGAGTATGAGGAGCCGGGAAAGGACGCGATGGAGGAGGTGCCGCGCTTCGCCGCCTACCTGAGGGAAACGATCGGCTGAGCGTTGCCCTTGAGAGGAGAATTGCAGTATGGCTGACGAGAAACTCGGCGTTGGATTGATCGGGTGCGGCGACATCGCGCCCACCCACGCGAAGGCGCTGCAACAGACGAAGAACGTGAAACTGGCGGCCTGCACGGACATTGTGGAGGCCTCCGCGAGGAGCTTGGGGGAGGAGTACGGGGTGCCGTGGACGACGAAGGTGGATGAGTTGCTGGCCCACCCCGAGGTGGACCTGGTGACCATCGCCACCCCTGCCTTCACCCACCTCCCCCTCACCGAACAGGCCGCGGCGGCCGGCAAGGCGGTGTTGTGCGAGAAGCCCATCGCGGCCAACCTGAAGGACGCGGACGGCATGATCGCCGCCTGCCGCAACGCGGGCGTGCCGCTTGCCACCTGTTTCCCGCTCCGCTATCTGGGAGCCGCGAAGTGGGCGAAGGAGTTGATCGCCTCCGGCGCGCTGGGCGAGGTGATCGAGATTCGCCTCCGCAACATGGGCGAGAAGCAGGAATCCTACTGGATCGGCGGATTCTCCGGCCGCACCAAGGACGACTGGCGCAAGCACAAGGACAAGAGCGGCGGCGGGGTGGTCATCACTAACCTCATCCACCACCTGGACCTGGCGCGCGCGGTGACCGGCCTGGAGGCGGTGCGGGCCTACTGTGAGATGGGGACCTTTGCCACCCCGGTGGAGGTGGAGGACCTGGCCGTCGCCTCTCTGCGCTATGACAACGAGGCGATCGGCCTGGTGGAGGGGTCGTCCTGCTATGTGGGCCGCGCCGCGGAGCCGGATGTGGTCTTCCTGGGCAAGAAGGGGCAGATCCGCTTCGGCCTCTGGGACGGCAGCGCGGAGGTCTATCTCACCGAGGCCGCCGCCGGCCTCCCCGCCAAGGAGTGGACGAAGAGGGAGTTCCAGGACGCCACCCACGTGGAGTTCTACGACGCCCTGGCCGCGGCGATCAAAGCCGGAAACACGCCCCCCGTCACCGGGGAGGACGGCCGCAAAGCCCTGCGGCGGAGAAGGGCGGGCCGGTCGCGCTGCCGCTGTAGGCAGGCGGCGGACGAACGCGGATGGTTTGTAGGGCGGGCGTGCCTACGCCCGCCGATCCTCCCTGTCGGCGGGGCAGCGAAGAATGCCCCGCCCTCCAAAACGGCCGCGCCTGGCATCCCTCCGGCGGGCGCAGGAGGCCGGCACGGCGCGCCGAATATTGCCCAATGCCTGGTGTGGCGGGCGGGGCGGTGGTTTGGCGAGGGAGGCGCGCGATGTGTGTGAGGGTGAGGCCGCGGCGCGCGGCCAGGTGGCTGGTGTGGTGGGCGGCGGCGGCCGCCGCTTTGTTCCCCGCGATGGCGAATACGCCTGCATGGGCCACCACCGCGCCGTTCACGGAGGTGATGCTCCGCGAACTCCCCACCACGGGAGACCTCTCCAACGAGCCGGTGACCCTCGCGCAGGTGGCGGAAAAACTCCGCGCTTCCCCCATCCATCACGCGGAGAAGTTGCTGGTCTACCTGTGGGAGGCCGACCCCTATTGGCAGCCGCTGGTGCGGCCCGTCTGTCGCTCCGAACTTACGATGCTGGACGAGAGCCAGTGGGACCGGCGTCTCATCGATCACATCACCCCCATCTCCATCGTCATCGTCTACGGCCGCTCGGAGGAGCAGCGCCAGGCGGTCTACCGCTCCATTCAGCAGTTCACCGGCGGGGGCGCCCGGAAGATCCGCATCCCCACCTTCGTCACCACCGACCCCGCCATCAAGAACGCCGTCGGCGGGCCCGATGCCTACGTCCCCGCGCTCTTCCTGTTGTCCACCGACCCGCTGAGGGTGACGGCCAGCCGCAGCGACGATCCCGTGAGGGCCGACATCTGGATGCGACAGGCGTTGCATCCCCCGCGGTCCGCCTCGCGCGACCCGCGCGATGTTCCGCGCTCCTGCAGGCGGAGTTGGTTCCGACGCCACCTGGCGCGCGTAGTGCGCGCGGGGATCATGGACGTTCCCTCCGCCGGGTTCAACCCCAAGGAGGAAGTGACCGATCTCGAATTCCTGTGGTGGCTGAACCGCATCTCACCTCAACTCGCCCATGGGGCGTTGCCGGAGTGCGACCCGAACGTCCCCCGCCCGTTGACGCGGGAGCGCGCCATCGCCGGCACAGTGCGGTTCTTGTGGGGCAATGACCCCGTCTCCGCGCTCGCCGAGTGCCCGCCGCCCACCGGGGAGGCGACCGGGGGCGACGCGGCGGACTACTCCCGGTTGTGGGAGCGCGCGTTCTCCCGCCTGCGGGGGGCGGATGAGGTCAGCCCCCATCTCCGGCCCTTCCTGGTGCTGGCGCTGGCCAAGGGGCTGCTCTACGAGGAGCCCACTCTCCACCCCCAGTGGCCGCTGACGCGGGAAGTCGCGGCCTGGCTCCTGGCGCACGCCTTACAGCCAGGCCCGGGCACGTGTACGGGGATCATTGTGGACGCGATTGACGTGCCCATCGAGCAGGACCAGCGGTTCGGCCGCGGGGAGATCGCCTGGGAGCGGCCGGACGGCACGGTCGAGGTGCTGTAAAACGACCGCCTCCCCTCCATTCAGCCCGCCTATCCGGTGGTCCAGTACCTCACCCACGAGGGGCTGTCCGACCCGACCTCCGCAGAGGGGAGGTGGCTGGTGGGACGGGTGGGGGAGAACCCCCTGGTGGTGGAGGCGATCGGGGTGGGAGGCAAATGGGCCTTCGCCAGGCGGGCCCTGGTGACGCCGGGAGACGCCCTCACATTGAAATCCCTCAACCGGCGCGAAGGCCTTCTCGACGACTGGCGGGTGGCGTTTCTCTTCGGCCGCGGCGCGCGGCTCCTCACCCCGGTTGACGAGCCGGTGGACGTGGACGCCACCTTCACCGTTCGGTTCAACACCGCCATGGACCCCGCCGCTCTCACCCCGGAGAACATCTGGATTCAGACGCCGGACAAGCGGCAGCGGCTTTCGGTGAGGCTCGCCTGGCGGCCGGAGGCGCGCGAACTGGACATCGCGTCGGAGGAGCCATTGGCGCCGGGGACGAAGTACCAGTTGGTGATAGGCGAGGAGGTTCGCTGTGCGGACGGGCGGCCC
>JALGTT010000115.1 GCA_029821235.1 Candidatus Hebobacteria bacterium
GACAACTCCTTCGGCTTCGAGCCCGAGGTGCTGGAGCGCACCGACGAGTACATCGTCGAGCGCGATTCCTGGGGCGACCTGAAGAAGAACTGGCTCGACCACCGCTCCACCCCGGAGTTGCTCGATTTCCCCATCAAGTCCCGCGCGGAGTGGGACGAACTGAAGAAACGGCTGACCCCAGATCCGGCCCGCGTGGATTGGAGGGCGGTGGAAGCCGCACACACCCGCATCCGGGAGAAAGAGAAATTCCTCTGTCTGGCCGTGATTCCCGGCTATGAGGCGACTTGGCGGAAGATCGGCCCGGAGGCGCTGCTCCTCGCCATCGCCGAGGATCCGGGGTGGGTGATGGAGATGTACGAATATGACGCGAACATGATCATCGGCACGGCCGAACTGTATTTCGCGCGGGGCCTCGACTTCGATGGAGCCTGGCTTTGGGATGATCTCGCCTACAAGAATGGACCGCTGTTCTCCCCGGCCGCCTACCGGACCCAACTTCTTCCCTATCACAAGCAGGTGGTGGACTTCTTCCACTCTCACGGGCTGCCGGTGATTCTCCACTCCTGCGGCAACATCACCGCGCTGGTGCCCCATCTGATGGAGGCGGGGTTCGACTGCCTCCAGGCGCTGGAGGTGAAGGCCGGCGTGGACCTGGGCTTCCTGGTGAAGGAGTACGGGCGGCACCTCTGTTTCATGGGAGGGGTGGATGTGCGCACCTTCTGGGCCGAGGATGAATCAGTGCTGGAGAACGAGGTGCGGGAGAAACTGGCGATCGGGATGTCCAGCCCAGGCGGCTATGTCTTCCACTCCGATCACTCCATCCCGCCGCAGGTGAGTTTCCAGAGGTACAGCAAGGTGCTGGATCTGGTGCGGAGGTGGGGGGTGTACGAGTGAGTGCCCCCGCGGGACCTACTCGGGCACCGAGAGGCGGGCCAACTTGAACCTGGTGTCGGCGGGCGCGTCGCTGGCCGCGAAGGAATAGACCAGCCGGGTGCCGCCGTCGGCCAGGTGCATCTCCCGCACGGGATTGGCCACCGGGTCCCAGTGTCCCTCCATGCCGCGCGCCTCCACCAGCCACCATCCCGCGGGGAGGGTTACCGTGAGTTGGGCCGGCCTCTTGCGGGAACCGCTCACGGTTACGCAGAACTCCACCAGGTGGGTTTCTGCCTGGTATTTGGCGCTCACGGAGATAGCGGCCCCCTCCGGTTTGAGCACCGCATCCCCTCGCGCCAGGGAGATGGAAGTCACCGCCACGGTCTCGCCGCAGCGCGCGGTCAACTCCGCGCGGCCGACCGGCCTCTCACCGAAGCGAACGGCCAGATCGAGATTCGCATCCGGGTAGCGCAGAGGGCGTTCCCTCTGCGGAAGCAAAGTGTTGATCAGATCCCGGACCAGGGGCTCGGTGTCGCGGTACACGTCCCCGGTGTTCATCACCCACACCTGGGGTGGACCCTCCCAGTCCCGCAGCCAGTAGGCGTGATGCTGTTGCGTCCAGCCGACGGGGGCCGGCAGGGGGGAGATAATGATGGCCGGCGCCTCCTCCGGCGGGTCTCCGGAGAACTCGGCGACTGCAAACCGGCGGTTGCGCTGCCGGGTGAGTTCCCTGGCAATGCGCCGCGCGTGCTCCGGCGAGTCCTGCTGGAGAATCAGGGGCCGCTCATCGCCGTCAACGAGTCGGTTCGCCGCCGCCCGCGAGATGGGGAAGACGTCTGCTGGCAAGTTGTAGTCCATGGAGGCGGGAGATCCCTTTGGCACAAAGGACACGGTTCCCTTCTCATAGGCGATATCGAACAGGGTGTGAGTGAGCCCCATCAGCAGCACCGCGGAATCCCACAGCCGCCGCTTCTCTCCGCCCCAGGCCGGGTCGTACAGGTCGTGGTACTCCCACGCGCAGCCGGTGGCGGAGACGAACTCCAGCACCCGCCGCGCCAACTCCCGGCTGAACACCCCATCGCAGATGCGGCTGTCGGCGGCCGCGTAGAGCACGTATCCGGGGGTGCCGCCCGAGATGGTGGCGCTTCGGGCATGGGTGCGCAGGCCGCGCTCGAACCCGAGCTGGCGCCAAGCGGCCACCAGCCCGTCGACCAGATAGCGGTCGTCCGCCGGGAGGACCCCGAGGATCGCGCCGCGGGCATACACCTCCGGGCAAAGAGAGAAATCGAGGGAACCGTCCCCTCCGCGGCCGATGGCATACCAGGGGGGCTGGTAGGTGACCGGCGTGAAGTTGCGCAGCGCCAGCCGGGCCCGGTAGGCGATCTCGCCATACCTGGCGGCCCGGTCGCGGTCTCCCACCTTGCGCGCCAGGCGGGCCCCGTACTCCGCGGAGGCGATCAGCAGCCACGAGTTGTCCAGCAGGCTGTCCAGCTCCCTCACCGGAGAGGCGAGCAGCCAGGTCTCGTCCCCGTTCATCGGCTGGAGATAGTCGTCGGGCACGGCCGCCTGGTCCAGGCAGTTCCTCACCATGTCCCAGTAGTCCGCGCCGTTCACCCGCCCCAACTCCTCCGCGTCCCTCACCATCAGCACCAAGTAGTGGGGGACCTCGACGCGCAGGTAGCCGTAGTGCTGGCCGCTCAGGTCCGAGGTGCCGTAGGAGGAGCGAATGCCGCTCTTCTGCCAGGCCCGGTGGAAGAAGTCCAGATTCAGTTTCGCCTCCTCCACCAGCCCCAGTTCCAGCAGGGCCCGCTGCACCCAGTAGTTGTCCCTCACCCATGCCCGGTTGTGGGCGTAGCGGAGCGAGCCGGTGTGGATGGCGCGCTTTCCGATGTGGCTCCGGATCAGACACAACAGGGAGTCGAGCAGGTCATCGGTCCGCTCCTCCCCGGTCACGAGAGGCGTCCGCGCGCACCAGTCCTCCCAGTTGGTCTTCGTCTTCTCCAGCAGGTCAGGCAGGCGGGCGAGGCTCTCTTCTGCGCGCCCCAGAAACTTTTCGAGGCGCACGCGGTCCCGCGCTCCCACCACCGCCAGCGCGACCGCGGCCTTGCGGCCGGGGCGCAGCCGGCCCAGGCGCGCTTCCAATACCCCCTCGTTGTTGGAGAGTTCTGTGTCGGAGACGAAACCGAGTTGATCTCCCAGCCGCCAGGAACGGGCATCCCGGCGCACCCAGTCTCCCACGGCGTTCACGGAGAAGGTGAGGGCCGCGTCGCGGGTGCGCTTACCGGTATTCTCCACCAGAAACCAGCGCACGAGGAAACTGTCTTCCTCACCCATGGGCGCGAAGTCCACACAGGTGACCCGCAGCCCCCGTCCCTCGCTCTCGGACACCGCGATGGAGGTGTGCCGCACCCGGCGAAGGCGCTGCTCCGGAAAGGACTTCAGGAGATACGCCTTGGACCGCCCGAGTTTCACTCCCACGCGCAGCGGCCTCGCAAGCACCCGCACCGCCTTCTCGTCGGCCCACAGCAGGTCGAGCGCGGTCAGGTCGCCGTTGTCGCGTCCGATGGCGGCGAATACCTGCGGGCTGCCCAAGGTCAGCCCGTCCGGGCTGCGGGGTTGGGACGGCTTCTTGCCGAGTGACTTGAAGGTAGACCACGAGGAGTAGGACTGCCCGGAGACCCAGGTCGCGAGCCACGCGGCCTGCTCGCCGCCGTGCGGGCTGCCGCACCCGAATGCGAGGCCCACGAGCGCGCAGGCGGCGAGCAGGATCCAGGACTTCCCGCGGCGCGCGGGCAGAGAATTCTTCGCAGATTCCCGGCGCACGGCCGGCCGGTTCACCGGGCCATCACCATCCTGACGCCGACGGCGATAAAGGTCGCGCCCAGTAGGAGGCCCATTGACTTGGTGCTTCCGCTGGGCATGATGCGGGTGGCGGCGACTACCATCAGCATTGCGAACAGGATCTTCAAGCTCCTGTCCGGCAGTTTCTGTGCCAGGTTGGCGCCGAACAAGTAGGCGGCTGGGATTGCTCCGAGGGCGACGGCGAACGCGAGTGGAATGTCCACGTTCCCGCCCTTCCAGTAGCGCAGGGCGCCGGCCGCGGCGGCCGGCACCATGGCGGCCAGAGAAATCCCCTGGGCCATGTGCTGGCTTTGGCCGGCGAGGAGCACCAGGGCCGGCACCATGACGATGCCGCCTCCCACGCCAAAGAGACCGCTGACCGTGCCCACCAGGGCTCCCAATCCGAGATACGACAGGAATGAAATCGGCGTGAACTTCACAACGGCCTCCTCTTCATCAACCACTTGCCCTACCGGACCCCGCGCAGTATATCAACCCCGCGCGCGGGGTGTCAATCGAGCGGGGCGGGGCATGCCGCGCGGGAGCCGCCGCGTGCATCACGGCGGCTCCCGCGTCTTCCCAGCGTGAGGCTCAACGAGGCGGCCCCGGTGCTGTGGGCTACTTGGCTACTTCGGCATATCGCGCTGCCACGTCCTCCCAGTTCACCAGGTGCTCCATGAACGCGGCGGTCCACTCGGGTCGCTTGTTCTGGTACTTCAGATAGTAGGCGTGCTCCCACACGTCGAGGACGAGAATCGGCCGGAGCCCCCATACCGTCAGGTTCTCGTGCTTCTCGGCCTGCAGTACGGCGAGCACCCCGCTCACCGGGCAGACCGCGAGGATGCCCCATCCGGAGCCCTCGACCGCGTTGGTGGTGGCGAGGAACAGCTCCTTGAAGCGAGCGAAAGTGCCGAACTGCCGCTCGATCGCCTTCGCCAGCGCGCCCCAGGGGGCGCCGCCGCCGCCCGGCTTCATGTTGGTCCAGAAGATGGAGTGCAGCATGTGGCCGGAACCGTGGAACGCCAGCGCCTTCGCCGCCGCTTTCGCGTGCGCGAAGTCGCCGGACTTGGTCATGCCGGCGACCAACTCGAGGGCCCCGTTCAGCCCCTTCACATAGGCGGCATGGTGCTTGTCGTGATGCAGGCGCAGGGTGGCCTCATCGTAGTGGGGCTCCAGCGCGTTATAGTCGTAGGGCAGAGGGGGAAGTTCGAATGGCATTTGCTCTGCTTCTCCTTTCTCCAGCAGGGGAAAGCCGAGCGACGAGAGCGAAAGGGCGGCCAC
>JALGTT010000116.1 GCA_029821235.1 Candidatus Hebobacteria bacterium
CGCGCCAGCACACCAGGGCGGAGATCTGCCCGAGGACGAGGATCATGCTCAGGGTGTAGACCTCGGCGATGACGGCCTGCCTCCAGAAGGTGGCGGAGAAGGCGAGGGTGAGCGCGGCGGCCGCCGCCGCGAGCCGACTCGTCCCCAGCGCGCCGAGCAGTGCGTAGAACAGGGAGACCGCGGCCGCCCCGGCCAGCGCAGAGAACAGGTTGACGCGATAGGCGATGGTTCCGACTCGCACGACCTCCGCGAAGGCCTTGGACAGAAGACAGAAGAGCGGAAAACCGGGCGGATGGGGAACGCCGAGCGTCCACGCGCAGACGATGTTCTCCCCGGTTCCCTCCACGAACACCGTGGGGCACAGGGTCCGGAGGTACACCGCGAAGGAAACGATGAAGACCATCCCGGCAGGCGCGATGCGGCGCAAGCGGCCCATAGGTATCCCTCGCCAAGGGGATTCTGTGGGGCCGTTTCAGGTTCCTGCGGAAGGCGCGGGCCCGGAAGGAGAGGAGGCGCGCGAGGTGGGCCGTCGAGCCGAGTCGGGAGCGCTTAGATGGAGCGGACTTCTAGATGGAGCGGACTTCCCCGTGGGACACCATCCACTGATGAGTGGACATCGCCTCCCGGCGGAGGGGGGCATACTCGTCGAAGGCCCCGTAGTCGCACAAGGCGAGGGCCCGGAGGCGTTCCACGTGAGAGGTGATTCTCTCTTCGTATTCCCACCACTCATCAGTGCCGACGATGCCGGCGGAGGGACCGACCTGTCCGAGGATGCGCAGGGGCCGACCGGAAGCGAAAAGAGGTTCCAGCGCCTCGCTCATACGCTCGACCTGCCGGTCCGCGGTGAACTCATCGGGATGGCAATAGCAGTCGGATACCTCCAGGAAGGTCAGGTATCCGGCATCCTTGGCGCGCTCCGGAGCATATCCGCGCTCGGACAGCGCGCGGCAGATTGTGTCCTGACACTCAGGAGATACGATCGCCACACAACAGTCACCGCGCATGACTCCTGTAACCAGGTACTGAACCACGTCTTGCCGAGAGGCGTGGCCGGACAGTGGCAGAGAGCAAAGGTGAGCGCCATAGGGGACCTGCGCTCCCGCCAGGCCAAGGTCGGCCGTCTGGAGCGATGTTTGTGGGCCATTCGTGCCCGGAATGGAGACCGGCACGAGTTGGCGGGGGGCATAGTAGCCGGTGCGACCGTCAGGAAACCGGACCGCAATGAAAACGCGGCCGATTTCAGCGATCATGCCCTCCGTGCCCGCCGGAATGCCGGGCAGGTCCGTGACCGTGCGAACGCGGTTCCCTACTTTCATCAGCTCTTCCAGGTCGAATCTCAGGCACCAAGTTGTCATTGCGCCTTGAGCCAGCGGCATTCCCGTGCGATCCTGGCAGTGGGTTTACCGGGCGATCCGATTCGCCATCGGGCTCAATTCAACACCCCGGCCCCGTATCTCACAACATTCAGACACCGTTAGCATACAATAACGCGTCTGAATCTTACCTGGTATCGGCTCACACCTGCATTGGGTACTTGTGAAGGTTTGTTCATACATCGCGACAACCGCGCTGGTCTGGCAATTGTCGTGAACAATAGGAGGCTCAGGTGTAGTTGCCCAGATGGCGGACGAGATACTAGCATAGGTGAGCGGCTCCGGGGGGAGTCGTCCATCTGAAACAAGGGCTCACGAAGGCCTCCGCAGGGGAGCAAGCCTGCGGGGGCCTCTTTATTGCCGGAGAAGACAGCGAGTCAGGGTCGCGTCCCGCGGCGCTGGAGGCGCGGGGCCGACGAGTGTGGGGGCACATCGCGGTTGGCCATGCCGCCCGGGGTCGAAGTCCCCGGCGGGCAAGAAAGAGACGGGAGTGGGGGGAGCCAGATGAGTGCAGGTGGACGCGCGACATGGGCAGGGGGATTGCGTGCTGCGAGGACCGGCCTTTCGCGGCAAGCGAGAGCGATGTGGTGGGACCGATGCGGGCGGGTGATGATGCGACGCGGCCGGCCCGGGTGGGCGTTGCGGATGTTCCGCCGGGCGACGGCGTTGGGCGGAGACCTCCCCCGGCTGTGGTTGAGAAGAGCGGCGGCCGCCATGCGCACGGGAACTTGCGAAGAGGCCGCGCTCTGCTATCGGGCCTTGGTGAGGATGCAGCCGGACAACCCCCGCGCCTACTGGCGGCTGGCGATGGTGTACGAGTTCCTGGGCTCCCCGGCGGCGGCGCGGGAGGTGTGCCGCCAGGGTCTGAGGAAGGCGCCTCAGGCCGGCTGCCTGCATCGGCAGCACGCCCGCCTGCTGGTCAACTCGGGCGCGTCGCCCGAGGCCCTGGAGGCGCTCGCAGAGGCGGCGAGACTCACTCCCACCCAGTGTGACACCCAGTACTATCTGGCGGTGGCCCTCAGGCAGATGGGGAGGCTGGAGGAGGCGAGGCGCGCGCTGCGCAGAGCCATGGAACTCCGTCCCGATGACCCGAAACTCTACTATGCGCTGGGGATGTGCTGCCAGGCGGCGGATGTGCAGGAGTCCGTGGGCTGGCTGCTCCAGGGGATGGCGGTTGAGCGGAGCGCGCAGGAGAGAACTTCATCCGTTCTCCGCGTCCCCGAGGGGTGAGCGCGCGACACACCGCAAGAGAGAACGCGGCGACACGCACACACGCTCCCCTGCCATCTCCGAGACGATCTTGCGAGCTACGGCATCTCGTCCACCTTGGGCTTAGGTATGCCCGGGGAGGCGCCGTCCAGCGGTTGCGGGCAGCGGGCGCGCTCGACGGAGATCCTGGCACGCAGGGCAGAGTAGAACTCGGCGACCGCGCTTTCGAGTTGTCTCATGCGGAACTCCGCGCGGCGGGCGCGGCAGAAACACGATACCGCCACGGCCACCGCGGCGGCTGCAATCGCCAGCGCGCACGCCACCACCCAGGCGACCGCGGCAAGTCCCCCAGTCTGTATCTCACCCATTGCTGTCCCCTCCGCCTGGGAGCATACCATCCGGCGCGGCGTTCGGTTGTGCATCCCGCGGTCCGTATGTGCGGGAGACGGCTTGTGTGTGCGAGAGCCTCAACATCGGGCTTGACGGGTCTTGAGGTGTCTTTGTGTCGCGCGTGGCCACAAAGGAGGCGGGGTTCTGTGGAATAGTCGCCGACGGGTTCCGCGCCGGGGGTGCGCGGCCACGACCGAGGGGGAGAGGGGTTCTCCGGCCGAGGGGGACACTGGCATCATCCCGCATGGTCAGACACCGGCGAGCGCGCGTTCCCCGCGGGCAATCGCGGAGAGGGGGAGAGTGTCGTGAAACACGGTCTTCTGTCCGACATCACGAGCCAGGCGCTGCAGGTGGCGCTGAGGGGGACGGCCGCGCGGCAGGAAGCGCTGGCCGACAACATCGCCAACATCGACACCCCCGGCTTCACCAGGACCACAGTGGCATTCGAGCAGTCCCTGAGGGCCGCCATCGCCGCCGCGCGCCGCGGCGGCGGCCGGACCGGGGACGCGGTCGAGAGCACGCTCATCCAGCGGGAAAAGGACTATGCCTCGCCCAGACGGGTGGATGGCAACAATGTGAGCATCGAGCGGGAGATGACTGCGTTGGCGCGCAACGCGCTGGCCCATCAGGCGGTGGGGGAATTGTTGGCGGGCCGGATTCGCGGGCTGAGAGCGGTGATTCGCGGCAACCGCGGATGACCGTACGCGACGGTCGGCTTGGCACAAACGAAGGGGGATAGACCATGGACAGCTTCGATATCAGCGCTTCCGGGCTCGCGGCACAGCGGGCACGGTTGAACGTGATCGCAGCCAATCTCGCAAACATGGAGACCACGCGGACCGATGAGGGAGGACCGTATCGGCGGCGGCAGGTGGTCTTCGCCTCCAGGGGCGGCAACCCCGGGGGCGTGGAGGTGGCCGGGGTGGCGGCCGATCCGCGGGAACCGAGGCGGGTGTACCAGCCCGGTCATCCGGATGCCGACCCGCAGGGGTTCGTCGCCTACCCGAACGTCAACCTGGCGGAGGAGATGGTGGACCTGGTCTCCGCCACGCGGAGTTACCAGGCGAACGCGGCGGCCTTCAACGCGGCCAAGGCGATGGTGCAGCACACACTCGAATTGGGGCGGGCGTAGCGGGCGGCCGCCGGTAAGGGGGAGAGAATGCGGGTAGAGAACGCGATGGCGGCCGGGATCGCCTCCGCGGGGCAAGCGACGAGGCCCACGCCGGGCGGGTTCGGGAAGATGGTGACACAGGCGCTCAACGACCTCTCGGAACTGCAGACGGCCGCAGACCGCGCCGCCGAGTCGGTGGCGACAGGCGATATGAGCAGCCTCCAGGATGCGATCGTCAAGATGCAGGAGGCGAGCCTGATGGTGGAACTGGTGGTGGCGGTGCGCAATCACCTGGTGGATGGACTTCAGGAGTTGTTGCGCACACAGGTGTAGTGAAGCAGGTGAGTTGATGCCTGCGGTGGGGAGCGAGCACGGGTGAGCGAGGCAGGAATGCGAGGGGCCGGGTGGGGCCGATTCTGGCGGGAGGCGACGCCGGGGCAGCGGATGGCGGCGATCGCCTTCGCGCTGATGTGCGCGGGGCTGCTCGCCCTCGTCTTCAGCATCGCCAAGCGGCCGCGCTACGCCACCCTGTACGCCGGCCTGCAGCAGGATGACGCGGCCCGGGTGATGGACAAACTGCGGGAGTTGAAGGTGGATTACCGCGTCAGGCCGGGCGGAGTGATCGAGGCTCCGGCGGAGGAGGTGGACAGGGTGCGGCTGGAACTCGCCGGGAAAGGGGTGCCCAGCGGGGGGCAGAGCGGGTTCGAATTGTTCGACCGGGCCCAATTCGGGCTCTCCGATTTCGGCGAGAAGATCAACTACCAGCGCGCGCTGGAGGGCGAACTCGCCCGCACCATCTCCCATCTCGATTCGGTGGAGGAGGCGCGCGTCCACATCGCCATTCCCGAGGATCAACTCTACGAGAGCGAGCAGTCCTCGGCCACCGCCTCTGTGGTGCTTCAGAGGAGCGTCGCCTATCTGGTGGCGGGAGCGGTGGGGGAACTGACGCCGGAGGCAGTGACCATTCTGGACACCACCGGAAGGCTTCTTGCCGGACAGGAGGGCGTGGACGGGGAGGGGGTGACGGCCGCCTCCAGCCGGTTCGAACTGAAGAGGGCCTACGAGAAGCAGATCGAGGAAGCGGTGCAGAGCATGTTGGCGAAGGTGGTGGGGCCGGGCAAGGCGGTGGTTCGGGCGAGCGCGGAGATCAACTTCGAGCGGGTGGAGAGCGAGAGCGAGAC
>JALGTT010000117.1 GCA_029821235.1 Candidatus Hebobacteria bacterium
CCCTCCCTCGATCATGTCCATGATGGAGAAGGGGATGAAATCGGCGGGCAGGGTCTCTGCCAGGCAGAACATCGCCAGCGCGCGGCTCAGGTCCAGAATTTTCCTGCCGCGGTAGAGACCAACCGCGCGGTAACCGGATGGGGCCTCGAAATAGACTACCTTCATGTATCGGATCTCCTTACTCGGGCTTCTGCAGAAGTTCGAGGACGTTGCCGTCGGGGTCCTTGAAGAACGCCAGACGGAGCCCGGAGTCCACAGTGGCAGGGTCCATGATGAACTCCACGCCCAGCGCCTTCAGGCGAGCGTATTCCTCGTCCACACTGTCCACCAGCAGCGCGATGTGCTTGTAGCCCACGGCCTCGGTTCCGAAGGGAGGCTCGTCCGGGTCCCTGGGCTTCCCGGTGCCAAACAGTTCCACCTCGGTGCCGCCGAGGGATACGAAGATGATGGTGCCGCTGTGGGCGGTCTCCAGGCGCCCCGTCTCGCGGAATCCCAGACATGTTCAAGACCTTTGATCACAGGACCTTGCCTCCTATTGACGAAGTCTCCACCCCATTCGCTCGCCATGAGGAGCGCTCCTGCAAGATGCCGCGCAATGGGGCAGGGGGCTTTTCCGGAGGAGGATGGGATGGCGATCCGCGCAGTGACCACGGTCATCACCTTCTCGCCGGAGGACCTGATGGCGCTCCAGCAGATCCTGATGGACGAGGACAGGGAGGCGGCATTCGCCTTTCTGCGCGACACCCCGGGCGGGAAGATCGCTCGCGCCCAGGACGACTCACACCGCCCCGAGTTAGAGGGTGGGATTCGCGGTTAGGAGGGCGGAACGCGGGCGGCGGGGACGGGGCACTCCGAGCGAGGCGGAGGAATCGCAACGGCTGCCGGCCGGTGAGGGAGAGAGGCAGACCCGATCTTCGCCTCGAAGATGTGGGAATGCGGGCACGCCGCCATCCCTATGCACAGAGGTAGTGACTGATGGACAAGGTGAAGGTCGCCATCATCGGGGCCGGGGCGATGGTCAACTCGGCCCACGGGCCGTCCCTCTCCTCCATGGAGGACGTGGAGCTGGTGGGGATCTGCGACATCGCGGTCGAACGCGCGCAGGAGACCGCCGCCAGGTTCGGCATTTCCCGCGCGTTCCGCGACTACCGGGAGATGCTGGAGGCGGTGGACCCGGACGCGGTGTACATAGTGATTCGCCCGCAGCATCTCTTCGACATCGCCCATGAGTGCATGGCGCGCGGCAAACACCTCTTCGTGGAGAAGCCGCCAGGGGTCTACACGGAACAGACCAGGCAACTCGCGCGGTTTGCCGAGAAGCAGGGATGTCTCAGCGCGGTGGGGTTTCAGCGGCGGTTTACTCCCATCACTGTGGAGTGCCGGAGGCGGGTGCTGGAGCGCGGCCCCATCTATCAGGTGCTGGTGAGCTTCCTCAAATGGTATGACGGCGGGCCTCTGTACGATGGGGCCATAGATCTCCTGTACTCGGACGTAATCCATATAGTGGATACCATCCGGTGGGCGGCCGGGGCGGAGGCGGTGGAGGTGTGGAGCGACATCCAGTCTCACGACGGGGTTGGCTACGCCAACGCGCACAACGCGTTCATGCGCTTTCAGAATGGCGCGGTCGGCTTCCTGCAGTCGAACCATCGGGTGGGGGCGCGCCAGCTTCGCTTCGAGTTTCACGGGCGGGGCATTTCCTGCGTGTTCGCGCCGGAGGAGGGAGGTGTGGTGTACGTCGCCGGCGCGGAACCGGAGCGCCTGGACGCGGCGGAGATGGCCGGCGGTCCCGAAATGTTCCGCATCGGCTTCCAGCAGCAGGCGCGCCATTTCATAGACTGCGTCAAGTCCGGGCGGCAGCCGAACACCTGCTTCGCGGATGCCCTGAAGACCATGAAGTTGTGCGACGCCATAGTGCGGAGCGCCGTTCCCTGGGACGAATAGGGGGGGCAGAACACTTTCCGGGAAACGGCCGGGCGGGGGAAGGAACTGCGGCTGCAAGGCGAGAACATTAGCCCACCTGCCTCGCGGTCCAGGGCGAGCAGATCGCGAGGCGACTGGCAGCGCCCCATAAACCCCTTGAGGAGGGCTCACAATGGCGAGTGACGAGACCAAGATTCTGCTGCGCGAGAGCGAGATGCCGCAGAGGTGGTATAACATCAACCCCGATCTGCCGGCTCCGCTTGCGCCGCCCCTTCACCCGGGCACGGGTAAGCCCCTGGGGCCCGACGATCTGGCTCCACTCTTCCCCATGGAACTGATCAAGCAAGAGATGAGCATGGAGCCGTGGGTGGAGATTCCGGACGAGGTTCTCGATGTGTATCGTCTGTGGCGGCCGAGCCCGATGTTCCGGGCACACCGTCTGGAGAAGGCGCTGGGGACCCCCGCCCGCATCTACTACAAGTGCGAGGCATTCAGCCCTCCGGGCAGCCACAAGCCGAATACCGCGGTGGCGCAGGCCTACTACAACAAGCAGGAGGGAGTAACCCGCATCGCCACCGAGACCGGGGCCGGCCAGTGGGGAAGCGCGCTCGCCTTCGGGTGCAATGTGTTCGGACTGAAGTGCACCGTCTACATGGTGAAGGTGAGTTACCAGCAGAAGCCGTATCGCCGGGTGCTGATAGAGACCTGGGGCGCGGAGGTCCACGCCTCGCCCACGAATCTGACCAAAGCGGGACAGACCATCCTGGAGCAGGACCCGGATTCGCCGGGCAGCCTGGGAATCGCCATCTCCGAGGCGGTCGAGGATGCGGCCACCCATGACGATACCAAGTATTCTCTCGGCAGCGTGCTCAATCACGTGCTGCTTCACCAGACCATCGTGGGCCTGGAGGCGAAGGAGCAACTGAAACTGGCGGGAGAGGACGTACCGGACATCATCGTGGGCTGTGTGGGCGGAGGCTCAAACTTCGCGGGGCTCGCCTTCCCGTTCGTGAAGGATAAACTCGGCGGCAAGGACATCGAGATCATCGCCATCGAGCCGGAGTCCTGTCCAACCCTCACCAGGGGGGCGTATCGCTATGACTTCGGCGATACCGCGATGATGACGCCGCTGCTGAAGATGTACACCCTGGGGCACACCTTCATCCCGGAGCCCATCCACGCGGGCGGTCTGCGGTATCATGGGGACGCGCCGCAACTCTGTCTGCTGGTGAGCCAGAAGGTGATCGAGGCGCGGGCGGTGCACCAACTCGGGACCTTCGAGGCCGCCATTCAGTTCGCGAAGGCCGAGGGACACATCCCCGCGCCGGAGACCGCGCACGCGATTCGAGGCGCGATTGACGAGGCGCTGAAGTGCAAGGAGACGGGCGAGGAGAAGTGTATCCTCATCGGCTACAGCGGTCACGGGCACTTCGATATGGGCGCATATGAGCGATATCTTGCGGGTGATCTCCGGGACTACGAGTATCCGAAAGAGAAGATCGAGGCCGCGCTGAAGGACCTGCCGGAGGTGGAGGCGGGCTAGGCGCTCTCGACGAAGGACCTTGTGGGAAGCCACGGGACCAGCGGCCCCGCCGCTGGTCCCGCTCCTTTGCGGTGGGCCGTCCTCCAGAGCCGCTGACGGCGATTGCCTGTGAGAGGCGAGCGTGTTATGCTCGTATGCAGTCCGCGAGGGCGAGTCTGTCACGGGAGACAGGTAACATGACTGGGAACCTGAGGAGGCAGCACAGAGGGTTGGCGCTGGTGACGATGTTGGCGGTCGTCGTGCTGCTGGCTTCTGCGGCCGGCGCTGAATCCGGGGGCGACGGGCGCCATATCGTCGTGTTCAAGCCGTGGTTCACCGACAAGGTGCAGCAGCAGGCGGTGATCCACGCGGCGGGAGGTCATGCGAACCGCGCGCTGGCCATCGTGAACGGGATCGCGGCCGAACTTCCCCCTGGGATCGCGAAGCAGCTCGCGCGGCGCGGGGACGTGGAACGAGTGGAGGTGGACGCAGTGGTGCATGCGCTGGGTGGGAAGAAGCCGCCCAAGCCCAAGCCGCCGCCTCAGCAGCCCGCGGAGCAATTGGCCTGGGGGGTGGACCGGATCGACGCCGAGTGGGCGTGGGCGACCGCGCGCGGCGCGGGGGTGAGGGTCGCAGTGATAGATACCGGCATCGACAAGGACCATCCAGACCTGGCCGCGAACGTGGCGGGCGGAGTGAACTTCGTCAGGAAGGGCCGCAAGCCGGCGAACAGCAGCGCCTGGGACGACGACAACGGCCATGGCACCCATGTCGCGGGCATCATTGCCGCGGCCGACAACGACATCGGTGTGCTCGGTGCGGCGCCGGAGGCGTCGCTGTATGCGGTGAAGGTGTTGGACAAGCGCGGGTCCGGGTATGTGAGCGACGTGATCGCGGGCATAGAGTGGGCGGTCGCCAACGGAATGGATGTCGCCAATATGAGCCTGGGCGGCGACGGGGACGTGCAGTCGCTGCGCGAGGCCTGCGATGCCGCGGCGGAGGCGGGCCTGTTGTTGGTGGCGGCCGCGGGCAATGACGGAGGCGCGGTGGACTATCCCGCGGCATATCCGTCGGTGATTGCGGTGGCGGCAACGGACGCGGCGGATGCAGTTCCCTCCTGGAGCAGCCGCGGTCCCGAGGTGGCCCTCGCCGCGCCGGGCGTGGACGTGTTCTCCACCTGGAAGGGCGGCGGTTACGCGGTGGAGAGCGGGACCAGCATGGCCGCGCCGCACGTCGCCGGCACCTTGGCATTGGCCTTGAGCGCGGGCGTAGGGAGCGATCTGTGCTCCGCGGCGGACGATCTGCCGCCCGCGGGCATCGATGCCGTGTCCGGCTGCGGCCTGGTGGATGCCGGGGAGACGGTGACGGGCGTCCTGAACTACGGCGACGATTTGCCGTAGAGGAGTCCGTCCGAGCAGCGCTCAGGAACCGAGCACGAAGGAGAGACGACAGTGGCACAGGCTGGGAGCTTGTGCCACTCTGTTCTTGATGCCGTGCCGCGGACCGGGCCCCAGCGGCCTCATCTCAGACAACGCTGCACCTTGCTCACCGCCTCCGCGATGGCGGTCATCGCCTCCGGCTCCGCCAGCAGCACGTTCTGGAAGATCCAGACCATCTCCCGGCACGCTTGCTCGGAGACGGGGCAGCGGGCCGCCACCGCGTCCTGGTCGGGCACGAGAGGCGCGAACGCCGGCTGCCGGTAGAGGGGCACGAAGTACCCGGCCATCAGGGGAATCCCCTCGGCGTTCACCAACTCGATGAACCGCTCCTTTGGGCAGCCGCCGAATGCCTCGGCATGGTA
>JALGTT010000118.1 GCA_029821235.1 Candidatus Hebobacteria bacterium
CATGGACAGCACCACTGCCCCTTACCCCAACTGCGGCTTCCCCGGCTCCCACGCTATGCAGGCAGCACGACGCCACGCGAAGGTTCAATCTGCCCCCCAGTTCTGCAAGCGTCCACAGGGATCTGAACCGCGCGTCATTTGATCCCCGGGTCCGCTCTCGCCTTCAGATGAAGTCTGTACACCCTCTGCCTTCCTCCTCCCTGCGGGACCATGAACAACAGGGTATCGTCGTCTTCGAACCCCACGACCTCATGCACGTAGTCCGAGCGGTTCTCGAATGTGAGTTGTCCAGAGCTGCCTGTTGCCAGGTTGACTAGCCAGATACCATCACCATGGTGTCTCCAGTCCGAATGGAACCGGTCAAACGCGAGCAGATTCGTGTCGGGTGATAGGAACATGTCTTCGACGGGGTTGCGATGCTGGTCGTCGTTCAGGACGACGGTGCTCTCTCTGCTGTCCAGATCAACAGCCCAGATAGTCGTCATGCCCTTCTCGCGTCTGGCGAAGTACACCTTCTCCTCGGTCCGCAGAAGACGCGCCCAATGGTAATCGCCCGCTGGGGCGACGCGCAGCAACTCCTCGTACCTCAGCCCCGGGAGCTTCGCTACCCCGACCGACACCCACCCGCGACCGCGAACCCAAGGCTGAGTGACCGCTAGGACGACGTCCCCTCCGGTTGGGTTCCATACACTCGTGACCTGCGTATCACCTATTGGAGAGAATGGTAAGTCAGCCACTTGCCCAAGTAGCTGCCACGCCGGGGTGAAGATCCACGCGGTTGTCGTTACATCCTCCAGGCCACTCTCGCGTTCTCGCCGGACACGCGCAACTACAAGCCAACCGCGTGCAGACTGCTCCGCGTAGGATGCCACAAACCCAGGTGGGAGCACGCCTGGAGGAACGACCTCGGGCCCAACGCGCGTTCCATTACGGGCAAAACACGCAGCCACAGGGGCCGGAGCCGTCCACAATGCTTCACATCTCTCCACAAGAGGGGAGAACGACAGCGCTCGGCGCTGAGCACCCAGTAACACAAGCACACCCATGGTACCGAGTGCCACTAGCACCAGCAAACGCCGATTGCGTCCGACGGCCGACCGTAGCCTCATGCAGGACTACTCCTCAACCGCGCTCCGCGCAGCCATTGACTGACCCTTCAATCTTCTCTATGGGAATACGTCCTCAAACAGCTCCAGCGCTATCAACACAGAGGCCGTCGTGGCAAAGCCGTGGAGCAACGGGCAGAACTCCACCTTCGTCGCACTCAGCTCCAGGGCAGATGCATACCAGCCGACGGCCGTCTCTCTGGAAACGGCCGCTCCGCCGAACTCGTTCTCTGGATCAATTGTGCAGTGGCATGGCGTGAAGCGCCGGAACCTGGCGGGCTGAGAAACGGGCATCCAATCGTCCCAGGTGGGTCCTACCATGATCTCCTGCTTGTTGAAGTCCGTGGTCGCGCATCCCGATCCCGGTAACGGATTCCAATCCGCGCAGAACCCGTGAGAGGCTGCAAACAGCCCGATCAAGTCCCGCTCGGTGTTGATGCTCTTCAACGCAACTGCTGAGCCCGACCTCTCAACCCCAGCGTTATACCCTCTCTCCTGGAGAAGCATTGCGCTAAGCTGGATGTTCAACAGAATGAACGCCCTTCGCGGGACATCACCGGCCCAGAACCAGATGGTGCCCTTATCCTCAGTATGACCACCACCTCCTCCGCCACCATTCCCACCACCAAACCCACCGCCGCCTCCCGCTCCGGCGCCGGGCCAGCCTCCACCTCCTCCCCCTCCATGCACTCCCGGTCCGCCGCCGCCCGGTCCACCGGGCCCGGCCGGCCCGCCAATTCCTCCTCCCACAGGCCTGGTGCGCACACACCGACCTTCTTTGGGGCCAAAGATGACCACCTCCTCTCTGCCAGACTGCCTCGTCACCGTCCGCCTTAGCGTGACCTTGCAGTACGGAGACTCTTCATCCCGGCAGTTGCACACGATGCTCGTCGGCTCTACCTCCGCACGTGGCGACCAACCCGGCCCCGGCGGCGGCTTCACCTCACAACTCCAACCTTTCTGCTCTTCCTCCGGACACCGGCAGCGCCAGCGCCCCCGCGGGCCCGGCCCCGTCCGTTCTCTGGCACCCGCACCAGGCCCAATCCAGCGGCATCTCAAGGAGGTCTCGTCTTCAGCCTCCCTCCCACTCGCATCCACCAGCACCAGGGGCCGGTTCTTCGCATACAGATACCGGTTCACCTCCTGGCGCAACGGGTCGAGGCTGAGGAACCTCCCTATCCCCGGCTGGTGCACCCGGGCGCGGAGCCAATAGTTGCCCGTATCACCCTGCCGATAATACCCTAACCTCCCCACCCAGGTGAAGGGGTTCGCAGAGGAGCCCGACAACACGCTCTGCTCCCCAAATGCCCGGTACAGATATGAAGCCAGGGCATTCTCCGACGAGTCCGTCAGCCTCTCCGTCGAGCCGAGTGCGTCATAGTGATGGAAACTCGTGGCATTGTTGCGCCGCATGGCAATCACATCCCCATACCCCCGCGGGGCCAGCGTGTACACCGCCAGCAGTGTGTCCGCTGCACTGATCTCATCCCGGACGTTCTCCCCATCCCAGATGAAGCTCCGATCCGTCCTCGACTCATCACTGAGCACCGGTCACCCGCGGTAGGTCTCGCGGCGGTGGCCGACTGCGTAGACCGTCACAACGTGCGCCTCGTCATCCACCGTGAACAGCACTCGGTAGTCGTCCACTCTCAACCGCCACCCCGGACCATGAACTAGCTTCCGAGCGCCGCGGGCCGCGGGTTGGCCTCCAGGCGGACCAAGGCGGAAACAACACGCCGATGGATCTTCTCCGGCAGCGCCTTGAGTTCTCGCTCCGCGCTCCGACCTACGAAGACTTGCTAACTCACCGCTTCGACCGGACGCCTGAGGACCGTTTTCCCTCCCTGACTTCCTTCAGCGGACGGGACGGCTCTCCCCGGCGCTCCTCCATCACGGCCGCATCCAACAAATCCTCTCGCAGATCAGGATCGGCAATAAGGCGCTCCAAAAAGGCTCTTCGCTCGCTTGCTGACATATGTATGAAGGCCGTCCAGAAGACCTCTGCTGTTGCCTGCGTCCCAGTCACGTCGCACCTCCTGTCTCGCGCGAACTGCACCCCTGTGAACGCTGGCGCCTGGGCAATCATACCACGCGACCGCTCGCCGCGTGCCGACCGTCCTGCCTGCCCGTAGCGTAGGGTACGAGACCTGCGCCCGGCCCGATGGGCCGGCCCCGGTTCCTGCTTTGCTGCCTCGCCGGCCACATTCTGCCTGGTGCAGCCGTTCTGTAGCCACCCGAATTCTGGCGCAGACCTGTCCGCCGGCCGTTTGGGGGATCCCCCTGCCTGCGCCCACCTTTCACATGCCCTCTGTGGAAAGGCATCCCTTTCTAACCCTGGAGGTAGACTGCCCCCTCCCCGCCGCTTGACAGCGTAACAATGTTATGTTATGCTTGTACAGCCCTGGCAAAGTCGGCAGGAGGGAGACCGGGGACTCAACCATGGTCAAGAGTGGCTCACCGGAGGCTGGACGGGAACCGACTTGTCCCGCGGATGCGGGGGACTCGCAGGAGATCTCCAAGCAGGAGGCCCTGCGTGTGACCGGCATCTCTTACGGTCAGTTCTACCGCTGGAAGCGGATGGGGTTGATTCCGGAGTCCTGGTTTCGCCGCCGCGCCACCTTCACCGGGCAGGAGACCTTTCTGCCCCGCGCCAAACTGCTGGCTCGCATTCGACGCATCCAGGAACTCAAGGACCGCTATCCGCTGGAGGAGATCGCGCGCATGTTGTCGCCCGACGCGACCCGCGCCAGCTTCTCCAGAGACGAGGTGGAGGCGGCGGAATTGCTGCCCCCGCGCGCACATGCCGTGATACCGCTGGTTGCGCGGAAGGAGACATTCGACTTCGCGGATCTGCTAGTCCTTGCGCTGGTCGGGCGCCTGGCCAGCAACGACGGGTTGTCTGAGGAGCACCTCCGGCTGGCGGCGGAGACCCTCCAGGCGCATTTCGATGCACTTAGCGGCCAGGACGGGGAACGCCGCCTGGCGATCCTGCACACCCAGGGCGTCCACCTGGCCATGATGCACACGGGTGAACTTCTGTGCGACCGCGCGACCGAGACGGTCGTCTCCGTCAGCCTCAACGAACTGGCGGAGGAAGTCAAGGTCCGCCTCCGCAGCATCAGGGAGTGAAACGAGAAAGGAACCTATCATGACGACCGAGAGAGAGAACAGCGTTCACATCTCCGGCGCTGGCGTGGCCTCTGGCGGAACGTACCACAGCGTGGTCGTCTCCGGCAGTGGAAAGATCACCGGGGATGTCGAGGCCGAGAAGATCAGCATCTCGGGAGCGGGCGAGATCCAAGGGAACGCCCGCGCCAAGCGGTTCAATGCCTCCGGGGCATCTCACGTCGAGGGGAATCTCGAGGGCGGGGAAATCACCTGCTCCGGGGCCAGCAAGGTAGGCGGCGCCGTCAAGGCCGATGTCCTGCACGGCTCGGGGAGCATGAAGGTGCAAGGCGGGGTCAAGGTGCGTGAGGCGAAGGTTTCGGGCTCCGGGAAGTTCGGCGCCAATGTGGAGGCCGAGGAGTTCCACTCCTCCGGGTCGCTCACCATCCAGGGGCTGTTGAGCGCGGACAAGGTGGAGATCGCGCTTGGGGGCAACTCCCGGGTGAAGGAGATCGGCGGGGAGCATATCACCGTCCGGCGCGGCCACAGCGGATTCCGCTTTCTCTGCCTGAGTTGGGGGCCATCCCGCGGCGTCCTCTCCGCGGACAGCATCGAGGGCGACGACATCCACCTCGAGGGCACGCGCGCGAAAGAGGTACGCGGCCGCACAGTGAAGCTCGGGCCGGGCTGCCGGATCGAGA
>JALGTT010000119.1 GCA_029821235.1 Candidatus Hebobacteria bacterium
CGCCCTACTGCGACATGTTCGTGGACTTCGAGTACCCCCTCGGTCGGAACGCGTCCCCGCCGGGGAAGGGGGAGCCTCCGCACCTCCGCGAATGGAGGGAAAGCGCGAAACTGCCGGTGGGGCGCAAGACCATGAAAGCCCCCATGTACTTCGGCTGCAATTCCTTCGTGGACTATGAGATCGGCCGGGTGCTGGACGCCGTGCAGCGATTCGCCCCCGACGCGCTCGTCATCTACACCTCCGACCACGGCACCCCGCTCCTCAGCCACGGCCTGCCCACCAAGGGCCCGGCGATGTTCGAGGAGACCACCCGCATTCCGTTCCTGGTGAAGTGGCCAGGCCGCACCCCCGCGGGCAGGGTGAATCCGAACCCCGTCTCTCACATTGACCTCGTCCCCACTCTGCTGGAGGTCTTCGGCATCGAGACAGTCCCGTTCCTGGAGGGAAAGAGCATGCTTTCCTCGTTCCAGGACCCCGGCCTCGCCCCGCGGGATCTCGTCTTTATGGAGTTCCACCGCTATGAGGTGGACCACGACGGCTGGGGAGGCTTTCAGCCGATTCGCTGCGCGCTCGATGGCCGCTACAAGTTGGTCGTGAACCTGCTCTCCACCGATGAACTCTACGACCGGGCCTGATCGAATCCGAGGACCACGCCGAGGTGAGAGACAGGCTGCACGCCGCCATGCTGGAGTGGATGAACGACACCCGCGATCCCTTCCGCGGCGCCTACTGGGAACGGCGGCCCTGGCAGAGCAAGCGCACCATCGGGTGGAGGGGAGCCATGCGCCTGCGCCCCGACGACGGGTACGAGCGACGCGTCCTCGTCTACATGACCGGCCTCGAGGCCGAGGAGTTCGTGATAGACCTGCCCTGACCAGCGGCGGGATAGATTGGCCCTCCTTCTCGGAGAGGCCCAGGAGCGGAAGCCGACAATGACGCGATCTTCGCCGAACCGCAATGAGGCCGTCGCGCAGGAGGAAAAGCCGGCCGGCGACCGACGCTGGAACGTGGTGGTGATTCTCACCGACGACCAGGGTGTGTGGGCGGCAGGCTGTTACGGAAATCCGGAAATACGGACCCCCAACCTGGACCGCTTGGCGGCCACTGGCACGCAGTTCGACAACTTCTTCGTGGCAACCCCTGTGTGCTCGCCGAGCCGCGCCACCCTGCTCACCGGACAGGTCCCCTCCCAGCATGGCATTCACGATTGGATTGACGGGGGGAACGTGGGACCGGACGCCATCCGCTATCTGAGGGGGGCGGAGACCTATACGGCAGTGCTCGCTCGACACGGCTGGCGATGCGGCATCAGCGGCAAGTGGCACCTCGGCGACTCGGCGACCCCCCAATGCGGGTTCACCGACTGGTATGTCCACCAGAAGGGCAGCAGCGACTACAACGCGGCCCCCATGGTGAGAGACGGCCGGCTAGTGACCGAGAGTCGCTACATCACGGACGCCATCACCGACGAGGCCTTGAATATGCTCGCGCGCTACGCCGAGGCCCGCGCTCCCTTCTACCTGAGCGTCCACTATACGGCGCCGCACAGTCCATGGACGGGACACCCCGAGGAGCTGGTGAGGTCGTACGACGATTGCCCGTTCGATTCGTGCCCTCAGGAGCCGCGTCACCCATGGGCCGAGCCCTTCACCGACCAGCACCTGGGCAATCGTGAATCGTTGCAAGGATACTTCGCGGCGGTCACCGCGATGGATATCGGCGTGGGACGCATTCTGGACGCCCTGGAGACTCACGGGCTGCGGGAAAGGACGCTGGTAGTCTTTCTCAGCGACAACGGTTTCTCTTGCGGGCACCACGGATTCTGGGGCAAGGGCAACGGCACGAGACCCCTCAACATGTATGAGCGCTCGATCAAGGTCCCCGCGATCATCTCGCATCCAGGCCGCGTGAAGATACAACGGGCGCCGCACATGGTGTCCGCCTACGATTTCTACCCCACCCTGCTCGACTACCTCGGGCTCCCTGGGGCCGACGATCCCCGTCTCCCCGGGCGCAGCCTGGCCGGGTTGCTGCGAAACGGCCGCTCGGAAGAGCGCGAGCACGTGGTGGTGTTCGACGAGTACGGCCCGGTGCGCATGATCAGGACCGAGCGCTGGAAATACGTGCATCGCTACCCCGACGGACCGCACGAGCTGTTCGATCTGGTGAACGACCCCGAGGAACGAGACAATCTGGCTGCAGAAGCGGCACACCAGCGGCGCATCCGCGAGATGAAAGGGGAAATGGAGGAGTGGTTTGCGCGGTACGTCATCCCTGCCCGCGACGGCCTGCGCCAGCCCGCCGACCGCCCGACGCCCACCTACCCGCGCGGGCTCGGCGGTGGGCAAAGCCGGCCCGTCGGCCGCGCATGGCAGACAAGTGAAGACCAGGAGAGACCTGCATGACTCGCCCCAACATCGTCTACATCAATTCCCACGACACCGGGCGCTACGTCCAGCCCTACGGGCACCTGGTGCCGACGCCCAACCTCCAGCGCCTGGCGGAGGAGGGCGTGCTGTTCCGGCGGGCCTTCTGCGCGGCCCCCACGTGCTCGCCCAGCCGGGCTGCGCTGCTCACCGGCATGTCCCCCCACAGTTGCGGGATGCTGGGCCTGGCCCACCGCGGCTGGGGACTGAACGACTACTCCCAGGTGTTGCTGCACACCCTGCGCGAGCACGGCTACACCGCCCATCACGCCGGTTTCCAGCATATCGCGTACACCGAGGACCCGCCCGCGTGGAAGGTTATCGGGTTCGACGAAAGGCTGGAGGGCGAGGCGCACGAGGCCGCGGCCAAGTTCCTCGCCGGCCGCCCCAAAGAGCCCTTCTACCTGGAGGTGGGATTCCGCCACACCCACCGTCCCTTCGAGGAACCGGTGGGCCCCGAACACGACCCGCGCTATCTGATGCCGCCCCCTTGCCTGCCCGACGTGCCCGAGATCCGCGAGGACTTCGCACACTTCCGCGCGGAGGCGGCCGCGCTGGATCGAGAGATGGGGGCGGTGATCGAGGCGCTGGACGAGAGCGGCCTGGCCGGCAACACCCTGGTGATTTGCACCACCGACCACGGGATCGCGTTCCCCTTCATGAAGTGCAACCTCACCGATCACGGCATCGGCGTAATGCTCATCATGCGCGGCCCCGGAGGATTCCAGGGCGGCAAGGTGGTGGACGGCATAGTGTCCCATGTGGACGTGTTCCCCACGCTCTGCGAATACCTGGGCATTCCGCGGCCCGACTGGCTGCAGGGCGTGTCCTTCCTCCCCCTGGTGCGAGGAGACGTGGACCAGGTCCGGGAGGCCCTGTTCGCGGAGGTCACCTACCACGCCTCCCCGGAGCCCATGCGCTGTGTGCGTACCCCGCGCTACAAGTACATCCGGCGCTACGACCATCGCTCGGCGCCGGTGTTGCCCAACTGTGACGACAGCCCCAGCAAAGACTACCTGCTCGAGCATGGGTTGAGGGACCGCCCCCGGCACCAGGAGATGCTCTACGACCTGGTCTTCGATCCGCAGGAGGTGAACAACCTCGCGGACCGCCCGGAGATGGCGGAGGTGCTCCAGGAGATGCGGGACCGGCTGGACAAGTGGATGCGGGAGACCGACGATCCTCTGCTCTCGGGAAAGATGCCGACCAAGGCGGGAGTGGTCGTCACCGACCCGGACTCCCTCTCCCCCAGCACGGGCCCCAAGACGGTGCTGGAGGAGTAGCCGCCCGCGCCCGATCTGAGTTACCGCGCCCTGCGGCCGTGGCAGTGCTTGTACTTGCGGCCGCTGCCACAGGGGCAGGGTGCATTGCGCGGCGTGCCCGCGTAGGGGAGCGCCTCGGCCGGCCGCGATTCCGGTTCGCTCTGCATGACCTCGGCCGCCGGCCGACCCCGTCGCACCAGGTCAATGTGGGCGAAGAAATACCGGTATCCCGCGCACAGGTGGTTCGACGCCGGCTCGCCGGGGTTCTGCGGAATTAGGCGGTTCTTCGGGCATCCGCCGCGGCAGGCGAACAGGTAGTGGCACTCGCCGCAGGCCGCCGGCAGGGCCTCCCGCTTCGCCCGGCCGAAGGTCTGTTGCTGCTCCGAGTCCACCATTTCGGCCAATGGGGACTCCATGATGTTGCCCAGGCGGTACTCCGGCCGCACGAAGTGGTCGCACGCGTAGAGGTCCCCGTTGTGCTCCAGCACCAGGGCGCGGCCGCACTCCTCCGCGAACACGCACAGTGCCGCCGGCCCTCCCAGCCATGAGGCGAGGGCCGAGTCGAAGGTCTGCACGAAGACCGTGCCCACGTCCCGCTGCACCCACTCGTCGAACACGCGGCTCAGGAATCGGCCGTACTCGTCACCGGACACCGAACGCTCGCTCACAGAGGTCCCTCCGTCGGCGGCCGCGACCGGCTCCACGATGGGGATGAACTGGATGAACCGCGCGCCCACTTCATCGCGGAAGAACCGGTACACCTCCACCGGCCGCCCCGCGTTGGCCGCGGTCATCACCCGGTCGAAGGTGGGGCCGCCCGTCGGGTCACGGCGGTAGGCGTCGTGGGCTGCGCGGGGGCCGTCCAGGCTCAGCCCGACCAGAAATCCGTGCTCGCGCAGGAACTCGCACCATTCCTCGTCCAGCAGCGTGCCATTGGTCTGGAGGGTGTTCGAAACTCGCTGCCCTTCGTCCGCGCACTCCGCCTGCAGGGCCACCGCCCGCCGGTAGAAGTCCAGGCCGGCCAGCAGCGGCTCCCCGCCCTGCCACCCGAAGACCACCTCCGGCGCCGGATTGGCGCGCAGGTAGGCGCGCGTCGCCTGCTCCAGCACTTCGTCGGCCATCCGGAAATCGCTGCCGGGATAGAGGGACCGCTTTCCCCGGTAGTAGCAATACTCACAGGCCAGGTTGCAGTCCGCCCCCACTGGCTTGATCATCAGGTGGAAGGGGGATGAGGCGCGCGGCTGGTCCATGGGATCTCCTCGCCCGGCCCCGCCGGGCTACTCGCGGTGGGCGCGCTCGAGAATCTCCCGGGAATCGGCCTCCGTCACCGGTCTCGGGTTGGTCTTCACCGCCCCCGACAGCAATCCATCTCTCGCGAGCGCGGCCATTTCCTCCTCCGAGATGGCGAGGTCCGAGAGGCCGCAGTGCACGTCGAGGTCGGAGACGAGGGAGCGAACGGCGGCGATGCCCTCCTCCGGAGAGGCCTCCGGGCGGCCGGTGAGCGCGGCGGCGACGTCCGCCAGTTTCTCCTCCGCGGCCGGCCGGTTGAACTCCATGACATAGGGCAGCAAACGGCCGCAGGCCTCCCCGTGCGCGATCCCCCACCGCGCTCCCAGCGGGTGCACCAGCCCGTGCACCAGGCCGAGCCCGGAGTTGGCGAAGGCCATCCCCGCGGTCATGCTCGCCAGCGCCATGCCCTCCCGCGCCTCCCGGTCGGAGCCGTCCCGGAAGGCGGCCCGCAGGTGTTGAGCAGCCAGCCGGACCGACTTGAGGGCCAGCGTCTCCGTCGGGATGGTGGCCCCGGTGGAGAGATAGGATTCGATGGCATGGGTCAGCGCATCCAGGCCGGTGGCCGCGGTGAGGCGCGGGGGCATGCTTACCGTCAACTCGGGATCGGTGATCGCCACCTTGGCGAACCACAGGGGGCTCTTGACGCCGAACTTCAGCCGCCGCTCCTCATCCAACACCACGGAGACTGGCGTGATCTCGCTCGCCGTGCCGGAGGTGGTGGCGATGTTGATGAGGGGCAGCCCCGGCCGGTCAATCGGCTTGCCGCGGAGATAGTCCAGGATGGAGCCCTCCATCACCGTCATCGCGGCAATGGCGCGGGCCGCGTCCATGGGACTCCCCCCGCCCAGGCCGACCACCAGATCGCATCCCTCCTGCCTCGCCAGCGCGGCCCCGCGGTCCACCGTAGCCGAGCTGGGGTCCGACTCGACCCGATCGAACAGCAGGCTCTCCACGCCGGCCGCGGAGAGCGACTCCCTCACCTTGTCCAGCGCACCCGTGCGTCTGGCCGCCGAGCGTCCCGTCACCAGCAGCGCGCGCTTCCCCAGACGGGCGGCCTCCGCTCCCACCTGCTGCACCGCGCCCCAGCCGAAATGAATCACACCCGGCAACCTGAACTCATGCATGAGCAAATCTCCTGGAGGAAAATCCACACCACCTCTTCTACCGTCCAGGGGTGGGGTCCTGCGAGAACGCGGGGAGTGCCGCTGCGGGCCGGCTTCGCCGAAAGGCGGCCGGGGCCCGGGAGATTGCGACTAGAGTTTCAGGCGGAACACGCCGACTTCGAGCAGCCGGAGCATGACCGCCAGGAGCAAGACTCCAAACATCACGATCATGGCATTCTCCGCCGAGAGCCACGGCGCGTACTGGATGGGGGCGTCGGACAGTTTGTGCGGCAGAATGCGCCACTGGGACAACAGATCCGTCAGATATATGTCCAGCCAGGCGTACCCCTTGCGAAGCGTGGGCAGCATGAAGGCCACGATCAGCGCGGCCAGCGGGTACATGCCCCAGGCGAGGGTGCGATACTTGTACTTCTGGTGCTCCAGATAGAGGGGGCATTCGCGGCACGGGTTGCCCGCCTTCTTCCGCGCCTCCCGCTGCCGCTTGGCGGCCAGCGCCTTGTGGTACGCCTCCGCCCTGCTCTGAGCGGCGTCCAGTTCCTGCGCCACCTGCACCCGGTGTTTCGCCGCGATGGTGCTCAGGAGTTGGCTGGCGAGATCGTGGTCGCAGTAGCAGCCGCTCTTTTTCTTCCAGCACGAGATCCCCTCGAGAAACCGCGGACAGGTAACGCGGAGGCTGCCGCGGCAGAAGTGCAACTCCCAGCACTTCCGCATCAGCGAAGGGCGCGCCTTGGCTCTCTTCTCCGCGATCTCGGAGAGCGCCGCGGAGTCGGGCGTCCTCGCCCCGAAGCCACCCTTGGGGGTGTAGGCAATGGCGATTACCCGCCCTATCACCACCCGCAACACCCCGATCACGATCAGCGCTCCCCCGCTCGCCTGCAGACTGGCGATCAGCGACTGAGCAGTTTCCATCAGCCTGGGAGCGCCGCCCACGGCCTTCGAGGTGATCATCATCGGGAGCAACCACCAACAAGCCACTCCCCCCAAGGCCACCAGCCAGGCCACGCTGTCCACCCGGTAGTGCCTGACCAATCCCACCCCCACCAGCACCCACAGGGCGGTCAGGAACACTTTGCGCCAGATGACCAGGTTTCGCTCCAGGATGTCCACCGCCGTGCCCTGGATGATGGGGACGGCCAGTTGGCCGGAGAGCAGCACGTAGAACAGGAATCCCAGGCACAGCACCAGGGTGACGCCGGCGAGGATGAGCACGTTGTCGAGGGCCGGCATCGCGGCGGAAAAACCAGTGGGGCCCGGCTTCTGTGTCGACATCCCAGGCCTGATGGAGGTCACTCGATCGCTCCTTGCGGCTTCTCGCGGAAAGGCCGACCGCGCGATCGGCCTCGATCCCGCGGACAAGTATACCCTATGTTTCTCTCTCAAACAAGCCGTCCGGAACCTCCTCCACCCCCCGCTCAGAGAGCCGACGCGGATGGCGGCAGTCACTACCGTTGGTGATCTTCTCCGCTTCGGGATAGGAGCGGCCGCGCCTGGCTGCGAGCCTCAAGAGAGTGCCCTGTGGGTAGACGGGGCGGGCGTGAACGATAGAGACACCACGACGTGGGCGGACGACCATCCCGGGTGGAGGGAGAACTTGTCGCACGGCACCGCCGAACTGGAACTGGACAACCAGCAGAGGCGTGTAGTCTTGACATGGTAAGAGTTCACTCTTGATGAGAATTATGGCTGGGGGAGGAGGAATAGTAGGTGCGTGAAGGATTTAGAGAGAGCGAGCCGAGGAGAGCTGATTGAGATGATCGCTGCCCAGCGGGAGCAGCTTGAGGGGTTGCTGGCGCGGGTAGAGGAGTTGGAGGAAGAGGTGCGGCGGCTGCGTACGGGCAAGGGGGTGGGGTGCAGCTGGCTATCAGGCCGAGCCGGCCGCCGAAGGAGAAGCAGGAGCGCAAGCGCCGGGAGGAGCCGGATGAGGTGCGGTATCATGCGGTGGAGTGTCGTCCGGATTGCGGGCGGAAGCTTTGTGGGGGGATGGGAGCATCGGCGGCGGCAGGTAATCCAGATTGAGTTGCCACCGGTGCGGGTGATCGAACAGGTGGTGATGCCGCGCTGGTGCGGGGTGAGCGCGCAGGCGCTGGTGGCGACCCTGCACATCGGCTGCCGGGTGCCCATGAAGATGGTGGGGCGGATGCTGCGGGAGCTTTTCGGGCTGCGGATCAGCAACGGGGAAGTGGTGGAGTTGTTGGAGGGAACGAGGGAGGCAGGGAAGGAAGCGATCAGGGAGTTGCGGGAGAGGGTGCGGGGTTCTCCGGGGGTGTGTGGGGACGAGACGGGATGGCGCCAGGACGGCGAGAATGGCTATCTGTGGACTTTCTCGACTCCCACGATTCGGTACTTTCTGTATCGCAAGAGCCGCTCTGGAGAGGTACCCAAGGAGGTACTGGGGGAAGAGTTCGCGGGGGTGGTCACCTGTGACTTCTACGGCGGCACCCGCCCGGCGAAACGCTCCGAGACCAAGATGGGGCTCATGAGCCTGTTCGGCACCTGGCAGGTGCAGGACAAGCCCCTGCTGTCCTCCTGCCGACAACTGCTGCTCTCCCCCTCTCGTCCCTAATATCCCCCCCACCTCAATTCACTCTCACCAAGGCTGAACTCTTACCCCAGGGCCCGCACCTTTGCCCGCCATCCTCCAAGGTGCTATCATCTGTCCCCGCGGTCCCGCATGACAGGAGGCGGAGAAGCGGCCGCGCACACCGGCGCCCGGGAGGCGAGCAATGAACCTGTTGTGGAGCGAGTGCACCTGGGAGGACATCGCGCAGGCGGCCAGGGAGGACTACATCGTGGTGTTCCCGGTGGGGGCCATCGAGCAGCACGGCCCCATGCTTCCGTTGCAGGTGGACGCGCGCCTGGCCGAGCGGTGGGCCCTCGACGGGGCTCGGCGGGCGCGGGAGCGCGACGGCCTCAATGTGCTCATCCTTCCCACCCTGCCCTATGGACAGTCCTGCTTCCACATGCGGTTCCCCGGCACCATCTCGCTCCGTTTCGAGACCTACATCTCCGCCATGTGCGAGATCATGCGCGACGTATTCGAGGCCGGCTTCCGCTCCCTCGCCATCATCAACGGCAACGGCGGGAACACCAG
>JALGTT010000120.1 GCA_029821235.1 Candidatus Hebobacteria bacterium
CGAAGGGCCGGGTCAGGCTCTCGGAGTCGCCCACATCCGGGTCGAGGTTGATGTACATGATGCCCACGCTGCCGAGCATCTGGGTGCCTCCGGCGGAGCCCCACTCCCAGCCTTCACCGCCCAGCGGGGAGAGGTCCTTGGAGAGCACCAAGTACGCGTTCCTGACGTTGACGTCAGTTACTACATCAGACCCGATCCACGACTGGGTGACCGGATCGTACATTGCGCTGCTGACCACCAGGTCGTTCCACACGCCATAACTGGCGCCGACAGCGATGGTGGCATCGTCCTCCGGCTCAGAGGTGAGCTGCAACTTGCCGCCCACGCCCCAGGCGCTGGTGTCGTCGCCGTCGCGGATGCTGGTGTAGGCTGCCCATAGTTCCGCCTGATCCGAAACACCCGCAAGGGCCTGCAACGACCATGCCGTGAGGTCCTCTGTGGCCTGGTACATTCCCATGCCACATGCTTCCATTGACTGGTAGCCGATGGCAGCCTGCAACTCGTTCTGCGGGGCAACCAACGCGGTCGGCGTCGCCACCACGCCGGTGGGCCCTGCGAGGGACGGGATTGCGAAGCTGCTGCCACTTCCGAGGACGATCAGCGCTAGCGCCAGCAACGGAAGCGTCCACATTCTTTTCGTCATCTTCATACCTTCCTTTCGACAGTGTGTGCCGAAACCTCATCTGCCATGATGCGACTTACATCTGCTTCTCTGCCAGCCTCACCTCCTTTTATCCTACGGGAATGGCCCCCGTCGCGGGGCCATACGCATTTGCTGTCCCCAGCGGGCTCTCGCCGTCCGCTGGCCGACGTCTATTCATACTACCTTACCACATCTGGGTCAAGACCTTACCGACCGCGGTTTGGGCCGCGAATGCCCCCGCGCCGCAGTCCAGTGGTGGTTAGACCCGCCAAGGACCATTCGGTTCGCTGGGTGGACTCGATCCCTGGCGCAGGAATGGCCGCTGGAGGCCGACTATCCGGCAGGGCGCGGAGACCTTGCCCTGCCCGCCTTCCCCCTTGGCTGCGGCGGGCAAGCCACTGGCTGGCATGGGATCCCACTTCGCTCAAGGCTTCGTAGGACAAGGCTGCCAGCCCTACAGAACGACGGGCGCAGGCACTATTCTTCGCCGAGGCTACGCATGGCAGGCAGCCCGCCCTCCGATAGGGTCGTGCTGTAGGGCGGGGATACCCATCCCCGCCAGACTACGTCACTCAACTCAACCACCTACTCGCAGGCTTCGCCTGCGGGGCGGGCAAAGGTCCCTAGGCCTGAGGGCCGGGGTGTGGCTAGGTCTGCCTCGGGCAGACCGCCATGGCGGCCAAAGGCCTAGCCATGTGCCCGCCCTACAGCCGGCCCTGCGGACCGGGCGCAGGTTGGGGAATCCGCCAGACGGCCGGCCGACAGGCCTGCGCTACAAGACGGCCGGCGGACAGGGCTGCGCTACGGAAGGGCGGCGGGGCACAGAGACCCCGGCCTGCAGCAGTTAGTATCCCGCCTGTTTGTCCACCACGTTGAGCAGTTCCCGGCCCGCGAGGTAGCGGCCCAGGTTTTTGCAGAAGAGGTCCATCAGCCGCTCGTGGGAACGGGGTGAGGAGCCGGAGGAGTGGGGGGTGATGATGACGTTGGGCATGGACCACAGGGGCGAGTCGGCCGGGAGCGGCTCTTCGGCCGTCACGTCCAGGCCGGCGCCGGCGATCCGGCCCGCCTCCAGCGCCCGGATGAGCGCGGGTTCGTCCACCAGTCCGCCCCGGCCCACGTTGATGAGGTGGGCGGTGGGCTTCATGGCTGCGAGTTCCGCCTCCGCAATCATGTGGCGCGTCTCCGGGGTGAGGGCCGCGCAGAGCACCACGTAGTCCGACTCGGCCAGCAGCCAGGGAACCGCGTCGGCCCCGCGGACCTGGTCGGCGAAAGGTGAGGGTTGGTCGGGCCGGCGGCGGGTGGCGATGACTCTCATGCCGAAGGCCTTGGCGCGCTTCGCCAGCTCGCGGCCGATCCCGCCCATGCCGACGATCCCCAGGCACTTGCCGTTCAATTCGTCGCCGCCATCCCATTCCCACTTGTGGTCGGCCTGGTTGCGGAAGTGGCGGGGGAGACCGCGCGAGAAGGCCAGCATGAGGGCGAGCACGTGGTCGGCAATGGGGATGGCGTAGACTCCGGCGGCGTTGGTGAGGATGATGGGGCTGGCGACGAAGTCGGGGGTGAGGAACCGCTCCACCCCCGCGCCCCCCGACTGCACCCAGCGCAGGTTGGGGGCCGACTGCCAGAGTTCGTCGGACCAGCGGCCCGCCAGCACCACCTCCGCCTCGGCGGCGAGGGCGACCGCCTCCTCCATGTTGCGCGCTCCCGCCACCACCAGGTCGCTGCTGACCGCGCGGATGCGCGCGATGTCTTCCTCCGAGGCATTTCCGGTGAGCAAGACGTGAACAGGCATGGCGATACAATGCGCCACAGGGGGCGGCGCTCCTGTCGCGGGGACTACCGCACCTCCAGGCGCAGGAACCGCATGTATTTCGGGTTCTCCCGCGGGGTGGTGGTGACGGGAGCGACCCGGAGGGGGTAGGTGTGGGGCGAGCGGGTCACCAGTTCGGTGTGCTCGTGTTCGCCCTCCCGGTCGGCCCAGGCGTAGGTGACGAGGAGACGGCGGTCGCGCAACTGCCGCGGATCCGCGACCCGGACCGTCACGCGGTTGCGCCCCGGCAGGAGGCGCGGCAATGCGAGGTAGTTGAGAATGAAGGTGGTGTGGAGCCGCAGGGAGTGGAGCGCGGTGTGCTCGGGACGGCGGGCGGCCTTCATCTCGAAGCGCACTTGATAGCCGTATTGCCCGCCCACCCAGGGGGTGAGGTCCAGCGAGCGGCGGGAGCGTCCGCAGGAGGGCTCCTCCCAAACCAGGCGCCACCGCCCGTCCGGCCGCCTCGCCCACACCCGCATCACGTCGCTGCCGGTGCGGCGGGTGGCGGCCAGGTGGAGTCGCGCTTCGACGATCATGTAGGGGCTGTTCACCTCGAAGGTGACGCGGCCGGTGCGGCCGGCGCGGGAGGGTTGCAGGCCGCGCGCGGTGGGGGAGGAGAGGCCGGATTGCTCCACGACTCCCTCCCGGTAACTGTCATCGGTCAACCGCGGCCGGTAGATCAGTTCCCCGTTGCCGTAGTGACGCCAGCAGTTCTCCCCCTCGCAGATGTGCCGCGGGCCGGGCGCGATGTAGGCGGGGTCCCAGCGCCGGTCCATCTCCGCGAACCAGCGGAACGGGCCGCGCCGGTCCCACCAGCGGGTGTATGTCTCGCCGGGGCGGAGGGTGATGTCCATGGTGTGGTCGTCCGGGGCCGCGTCGCGGGTGAGGGCTCCCCAGTTGACGAAGGTAGAGGCATAGAACACGCGGCTCAGATCCCCGCAGGGCATGAGGCCGCGCACGCGCCGCGCCGGTCGAGTGACCAGTGTGGGGTCGGCGAGCATCTCCTCCGCGCCGGCCAGCCCGGATCCGTCGCGGGCGTAGGCGTAGAACTGCACGTGCGGATCGATCAGCCGCCACTTTCCTCCGTAGCGCACCTCCATGGAGGTGTGTCCCATGCGGCTGCCCGGGCGCCGAAGCAGCGCGGAGTCGATGAACGCTCCGGGATCCTCCGCGAGTCGCCAGGCCCCCGGCTCCGCCTCCGCGTATCCGATCAGGCGGACGCTTCCCTCCCCGAAGAGGCGGGACAGGATCCGGCCGAAGACCCGCGCCTGGCTGCCGCAGAGGGAGTACCCGTGCACGTTGATGACTTTGATCGGGTCCTGCCAGGTCTCCTCCTCGGTGGGGCGCATGTAGGGGTATCCGTAGTGGTACACGGTTCGCCGCCACCAGGAGAAGACGGCCAGCGCCTTCTGCTCGTCGCTCATGTCGGGGCGAATCAGGTCGGAGACGACGGAGTCCAGGGTGGAGGTGTCAACCGTCCGGTCGGTGGAGACGTGCGGGCTCTGCATGGGCGGAGGGTTCCCCGGCGCGGCCGCGTTGTCCTCCTGGGACATTGTGCGGGCAGGGATTTTCACAACGGATGTCGTAGTGAAGCTATTCCGGCACTGCTTCGTGGCGGAGCCTACCTCGGGCCAGGAGGTCGAGATTTCAGCCATGTCGCCAACACTAGCGATACCCGCGATCGACGAAGTGCGCGCTCACTACCAGTCGCTCGGCGAGTTCGATTTCGTGGTGCCGGGCGGCGGGCACGGCGCGGCCGCGGCGGCGCGCGCCCTGCTGGACCAGGGTCACACGGTGGCCGCGGTGGCCAACCCGATTGACGAGGGAGGACACTCCGCGAGAATCCGCTGGGACTTGTACCGCCATCTCGGGTACTGGCCCATCATCCCCGGTGACACGATGAATCTGCTGGGCGGCGGGCTCGCCGACCCCGCTATCTACGCGGTCACCAACAACCGCCTGCCGAAGGACCTCGGGGACAAGACCGCGGAGGCGGCCTTCGCGGAGGCGGTGGACGCCGCCATCGCCGCGCATCCGGAGGCGAAGGACACCCTGGAGGAGTTCAAGGGGTTCATGTGCGCCGCCGGCGCGGTGGTGGACAGGGAACTGGTGGCCCAGGGGCTGGCCTCCCTGCCCCGGGCCAGCGTGCAGAACCTCATCCACGCGGCGGTGATGATACACGCGGGCGCCTATCGCAAGGGATTGCAGGCGATTGACCAGGACGCCTACCTGTGCGGCTCCCGCCTGCTGGAGAGGGTGATGAAGGCCTCCCCGCGGGGCATCGTGATTCCCATGTCCTTCGACAAGGTCACCCTGGTGACGAAGCACGCGGGAGGCCGCAAGGTGGTCGGAGGGATCAACCGGGTGCTGCTGGCCAAGGGGGACGGCCCCAACGGCCTGGAGTACGGCGACATGGT
>JALGTT010000423.1 GCA_029821235.1 Candidatus Hebobacteria bacterium
CCCGCCGGCAGAGCCGAGCAGTGAACTCCCGCGGCAGATCGCGGCTCGACTGGCAGACCTGCCGAGTCCCGCGGAGAGGCGTCAACTGCGCGCGGGCTGGGGAACGCTGTCCGTGTACGCAGCCGCGGTGATGGCGATGACCGCCCTCTTCACGCTTGCCTGGCCCACCATCTCCAGGGTGAGCCTGCGCCTTCTCGCCCCGGTCATCTCCCGCTCACAGGACATGGCGGCCTCCGCCCTGGCGTTGGCGACCGGGGCATGGGAGGCGCTGCTGGCCCTGGTGCCCGCGGGAAGGGCGCTGCTGGAGGCGCTGTGGCATCCGCTGTCAACCCTTACTCCTTACTTCCTCGCTTATGCTGTCGGGGAGGCCGCGGTGGCGCCGGTCCGTCCAGGCGCCATTCGTTAGCCTGCTGTAAGGGAGACTCATCATGAGATTCGACATGCCGCCGACCGTTCACCATCTCGGGCGATTCCTCCGGTGCTTCGCTCTGGTATGCTTCATCGCCATCACCGCACTGGCGCAGCCGTCATCCGCCGCCGAGACAGTCGCCCTGGAGGGAACCTGGATGTTCAGGGCGGACTGGAACGAGGAGGGGCTGGCGCGGGGATGGCACAAAGCCGGCATCCCCGAGACTCAGTGGCGGAAGATAGAAGTGCCGGGCTCCTGGGAGAGCCAGGGCGTCCTGAAGGCCAACCCCCTCTGGCCGCCCCGGAACGAGGATGAGGGCTACAATGGCTACGCCTGGTATCGGCGGACGGTGGCCGTGCCCGCGGAGTGGAACACGGGGAGCATCGCCGTGAGCATTGGGGCCGTCAGCGGCAGAGACTGGGTCTACGTCAATGGCACGCAGGTCGGCGCCACCACCGCGGAGGACAAGTTGAGCGGTCCCAGATGGTACGAGATTCCCGCGGGCGTGCTGAAGCCGGGCGAGCAGAATCTCATCGTCGTGCGGGTGTTCGACACCGGAGGACTGGGAGGCATCACCGAGGGGCCGGTTGCGCGACGGCCGGCCTCCCGCCCCGCCTGCGCCAAAGCCGGAAGAACCATCTCCCGCCGCCGCGGAAACCAATCGTTTCACGGAAGTATGGGGCGCCAAGACGGAGGTGGGCGGAAACATAGAGATTCCCCGCCACGTCAGGGTTGACGGGGATGTGCAGGCCATCGGCGGCAACGCGGACATCAAGGGATGGGTAACCGGAGACGCGGTGTGCATAGGGGGCAATGTCGTCATCCGCGAAGGAGGCATCGTGGACGGCGACGCGGTCGTCGTCATCGGCGGGAACATCAGGCGCGAGCCCGGCTCCCAGGTGAAGGGGGATGAGGTCCACCTGAGCGGTCTGCCCGGCAACGTGATCGCACGCATGGTGGAGCGAGTCCAGTTGCCACCCACGGCTCGCCATGGGCCGCCGCACCGCCCCATGGGTTTTTTCGGTTCCCTGCTCTTGGGCGCCTTCGTGTCATTGCTCGCGGTGCTGCTCTTCCCCAAGCGAATGGCCGTGATGGCGAAGGCGCTTCCCGCCCGTCCCGGACACTCCGCGGTGATAGGAGTGGTTGGACTGCTGTTCGCTCCTCCGGCCGCGCTCGCCTTCTTGCTGCTGGGGGTCATCGTGGCGGTGATAGCATTGGTGACGATCATCGGTCCGCTGGTGGTGCTCGGCGCGATGGCGGCCGCCTACCTGTTGACCTTCCTGCTCGCGGTCATGGGATGCGCGGCGGTGTGGTTGAGCCTGGGCAGGATGACGCTGGACAAGTTGGGCCACCCGCAGGCCCATGCCGTGGCCGCCGCGATGGTCGGTCTCCTGATCGTGGCTGCCGCCTCGGCGCTGCCCGGTGTCGGTCCTCTGGTCACGATCACCGTGGCGGTCTTCGGCCTGGGGCTGGTTGCTACGACCGGTGCGGGAACGAGCGAGGACTGGCTGAGCGAGAAGTGGGAGAGATTCCGTCGGCACGGGAGCGCGGCAGACGATGATCAGCCGGCGAAGCCCGAGCCCCGACGGACGCGCCGCAGACACCATCCGACTCGGATTCTCCGCCGGAACCACCGACTCCGGATGAGGGAGAGGGAATCTGATCTCAGGTCGGGCGTGAAGAAAAGACGGGCGCGGCTATCCTGGCCGCGCCCGTCTGGTGTCAGACGAGAATCCACTCGCTACCGATAGTCCCCCAGACGAAGTGTAATCCTCCGTCCCCCCCGCTGGAGTTTCACCTGGCTGGGGCTGATCTCGACCACGCGGTAGCGGCCTTCGATCACGTCCCCCTCCTTTGCCAGATACCGGTTGTCTCCCCGGCGCAGCATCGCCAGGCTCGGCTC
>JALGTT010000121.1 GCA_029821235.1 Candidatus Hebobacteria bacterium
CGCAGTATCCTCTCCACATCATGCTTCCCGTCAGGTCCTGCTCGCCTCAGGTCACCCGGTCCCCTCGGCCGGGTGGAACCACGCTTGCCGGCTGGACCGGGTGGGTGGTGGTGCTGGCGCTGGGCGCGCTCATGCTTGTTCCGTCGGCCCTCGCGCAGAGCGCGCCGCCGCTTGTTCAAGACGAGGGCCCGCCACCCATGCGCTCCGACCCCGACCTGCTGGTCGTGGTGCTCTGCCGGCCCGACGGCACCGACCTCGTGGGCATCAGTTATGCCGGACAGACAGACCATCAGCAGTTGCGCTCCGCCCTCGAGCAACTGGCGCGAGAGGTGAACGGAGACCTGCGGGGCCTGAGCATCACGGATGATCCCATCGTGCAGGGCTCGCAGACGCTGGCCACCAGCGCCGAGGTGACCTTGCGGGGACTGGTGCCGCGGGATGGGGGGCAGGCCCCCGTGCTCGCCGTGGCCCAGGCGCTCCCAGCCTGGCGGAAGATGAGACTGGTGTTCGTGCCCGGGGCAGACTTCTCTCTTTCCGCCCCCCGCAACTACCAGGACCAACATTTCTCACTCCGGCTGGTCTCTGACGCAGATTCCTATGTCTACAATGTGGTAAGACTGAATGAGAGGCCATCCGAATCGCCAGTACCGCCGGCCTCCGCGGAGCCGACGGCGGCGCCCGCGTCAACGCCGGCTTCCGGGCCGCCGGCCTGGTTGAGACCCGCGGCCCTGGCTCTGGTCGGCCTCATGGTCGCGGCGCTCGCCTGGCTGGCGATGTCGCGGGCGCGGCGCGGGACCGTCCGCGCCGACGCGGACGCGGAGCCGGAGGGCGGCGATCAGACCGTCTCCGCCAAGGAGAACAACGAAGATGGAACTTGAGCAACTATGTCGCTTCGCAGTTGAGAGCAATGCCTCGGACTTGTTCATCAAGGCGCTTACGCCCCCCGCTCTCAGGGTGCACGGCCGCATCGTTCCCACCGACCTGCCGGCCCTCCCCGCGGAGGAGACCGAGCGCTTGGCCCACTCCATCATGACCGAGGAGCAGATCGAGCGGTTCAAGGAGTACCACGAACTGGACCTCGCCTTCACCCTTGGGGATGTCGCCCGCTTCCGCTGCAACATCTACATGCAGCGGGGCACCTACGGGATGGTGTTGCGCATCGTTCCCCTGGAGATCCGCTCCATCGAGGAACTGGGGCTGCCCAAGTCGCTGGAGGAGATGATCCGCCCCAAGCAGGGACTGGTGCTGGTTACCGGGCCTACCGGCTGCGGCAAGTCCACCACCCTCGCCGCCATGATTGACCTCATCAACCGCACCCGGCACTGCAACGTGGTCACCGTCGAGGACCCCATCGAGTTCGTCCACGAGGACAAACTGGCGATCATCAGCCAGCGGGAGGTGGGCATCGATACGGAGTCCTTCTACGACGCCATGAAGTACGTGGTGAGGGAAAGCCCGGACGTGATTCTCATCGGGGAGATGCGGGACGCAGAGACCATGCGGGTCGCCCTCAGCGCCTCCGAGACCGGCCACCTGGTCTTCTCCACCGTCCACACCACCAGCGCCGCCGACACCATCGAGCGGATCGTGAGCATCTTCCCGCCCCACGAGAAACAGCAGATCTGTCTCCGCCTCGCCAGCAGCCTTCTCGGCATCGTCTCCCAGAAGTTGGTCCCCCGCGCCGACGGAACCGGCCGGGTGCCTGCGGTGGAGGTGATGATCAACACGCCCACGGTCGCCAAGCTGATCGAGGAGGGCAGGGCCTCTCAGGTGTACTCCGCCATCAACGAGGGCGGGTATTGGGGCATGCAGACCATGAACCAGTCGCTGATGAAGTTCTGGCGGGCGGGCGTCATCACCGAGGAGGATGCCCTCACCTACGCAGGCAACCTCACCGAGTTGAAGCAGATGCTGAGGCGGGGCATCTCCTGACCGCCCGCGCCCCGCGCAGCAATAGACATTAGTTGACATCTGCGCCGCGCCCACGGGCGCGGCGCAGCCGTTTTGTGTGCGCGCAGAAGAATGTGGTATTACTCCTGCGCCGGTAGCGCGCACAGGAGTTGTCGCAGTGGCTGACGATAAGCAGGAGTCTTCCCTCGCCGACAACCTCGCGCGCGTCCGGGAGCGAATCGCTCGTGCGGCGGAGCGCGCCGGCCGCCGGCCCGACCAGATCTGTCTGGTGGCGGTGACCAAGACGGTCCCCGCCGCGCGGATACGGGAGGCCGTGGCCGCCGGCGTCACCGATGTGGGCGAGAACTACGTGCAGGAGGCCGCGGCAAAGCGCGCGGAGATCGGCGCAGCCGTCACCTGGCACTTCATCGGCCATCTGCAGAGGAACAAGGCGGGCCAGGCCGCCAGGCTCTTTGACATCATCCATACCGTGGACTCGGTTCGCCTCGCGGAGGCGCTCTCCCGGCGGGCACAGCAACTCGGCCGCCGCCTGGAGGTGCTGGTTCAGGTGAACACCTCCGGCGAGACGACCAAGGCGGGCGTGCCGCCCGAGGAGGCCGGCGCCCTCGTCGCGCAGGCGGCCTCCCTCGACGGGCTGGCGGTGCGGGGCCTGATGACCATCGGGCGCCTCCAGCCGGACCCGGAGGAGGCGCGGCCCGAGTTTCGACTGCTCGCCGCGCTGGCGGAAAAACTGCGGCGGGAGACGGGCCTCGACCTGCCGTGGCTCTCCATGGGCATGAGCCACGACTTCGAGGTGGCGATCGAAGAGGGAGCCAACCTGGTCCGGGTGGGCACCGCCATCTTCGGCCCCCGACGGGGCTGACCGGAACGGAGACATCAGGAATTGCAGTCAGGGCCAAAACGAAGCGCAACAGCACTCATCGCAGGGAGGTTCGGTAGATGACGCGCGTGCTACGCACAGTGAAAGCATGGTTGTTCGCAGAGGACGAGGACGGGCTGGAACTCCCGGATTACCCGGAGGACGGCCCCGATCCCACCCCCCGCAAGAGACATCGCCTCATCTCCATCCGCTCGCGCGCCGGTGAGATCTTCATCCGCCGACCGCGCGACCAAGAGGACGCGCGCATCTGCGTGGACTGCCTCCGCAGCGGCCGCGCCGTCGTCGTCAACCTGAAGGACGTGCGGACCGAGGACGCCGTCCGCATCTTCGACTTCCTGGGCGGGGCCACCTACGCGCTCGGCGGCCAACTCGAACAGGCCGGCGACCATGTCTACCTCCTCACCCCGCAGAACATCGGCGTGATGGCCGAGGAGGAGACCGAGGCGCCGGTGGTGCACGAGAACTCCTGGCAGGATATCTGAGCCCGGGCGCCCCGGGCTCATCTCCAGCCGAACGCGGCCGCGCGCACTTCCCGTCGCCGGGCGGGGTATGGCCGCGCGGGCGCGCCGTTTCCCCCTCCACCTGTTGCGCTTGACCACCGCCTGAACGCCCCCGCGGTTGCTTTCTCTCCTCAGGCGCGCTAACCTTATTCGGACAGGAGGAAGCCATGGGCACCAGGTATATCCTCGGCGTCATCGGTGTGGGCAACATGGGGTCCGCGCTGGTACGCGGGGTGGTCCGCGCGGGCGTGATCTCGCCTCAGCAGGTGATCGTCTCCGACCCGGCCCCCGGCCGCGCCCGGCAGCTGGCCGAGGAACTCGGGGTGAAGGTGGCGGAGAGCAACGAGCAGCTCGCCAAGGCGAGCGATCACGTGCTGCTGGCCGTCAAGCCCTGGGACGCGGCCCCTGTGTTGGAGGAAATCCAGGCTCACCTCGACGCCGACCAGGTGGTGATCTCCATCGCGGCCGGGGTCACCCTCGACGCCATGCGAAAGGCCCTCGGAGAGGCCAGGCCACACCTCGTCCGGGTGATGCCCAACACCCCGGCCCTGGTGCGCACCGGCATGTTCGCCGTCACCGCGCCCGGCGTTCCCAAGGAGAAGGTCCGCGGCGTGCTGGACCTGCTGCAGGCGGCCGGGCGCACGGTGGTGGTGGAGGAGAAGTTGATGGACGCGGCCACCGGGCTCTCCGGGAGCGGCCCGGCCTTCGTGTTCGTGATCATCGAGGCCCTGGCCGACGGCGGGGTGGCCGCCGGGCTGCCGCGCGCGGCCGCGCTGGAGATGGCCGCCCAGACCGTGCTGGGCGCGGCCGAGTTGGTGCTGGAGACCGGGCGGCACCCGGGCGAGTTGAAGGATGCGGTCACCACCCCGGGCGGAACCACCATCGCCGGGCTGCGCGCCCTGGAGGAGGCCGGACTGCGCGGGGCCCTCATCGAGGCCGTCACCGCCGCCGCCGAGCGTTCACGCGAGTTGTCGAGAGGCTGACATGCTTCCCCTTCCCGTCAAGGCCGTGCTGAATCTGGCGATCAGCCTGGCGATGTTGACCATATTCGCCGCGGTGATCATCTCCTGGCTGCGCGTCTTCGGGGTGAGAGTCCCCCACTACCATCCCCTGATCCGGGCGATCGAGCAGACCTATGAGGCAATGGTCCGCCCCATCCGGCGCGCCTTTCCCACCGGAGGCGGGGGCCTCGACTTTGCCCCCATGATCATCATCATTCTCCTGATGATCCTGCGCCGCCTGATCGCGCAACTGTGAGCCATCCCTTGACCCTCGAAGCGCCCCCTATTCCAGAGAAGTCCCGCTCCGCCCGCTGGCCGCTCGTCATCCTGCTGCTGGCCGCGCTCCCCTTGCTGTCTCACTTCTCCCCGCGGACCGCCTCCCGCGACGCGCGCCTGGCCGCCGCCTACAGCCGGGGCGGCGACACCTTCGTCCGCCTCTCCTACCTCGCCGCCTATGCCTCCGGTGGCAGCCCCCTCCGCCAACGGTTCCTGGAGTCGGCCGTCGGATACTACTCCCTGGCGCGCGAACGAGACCCCGAATCCCTGCGCTACGGTGTCTCC
>JALGTT010000122.1 GCA_029821235.1 Candidatus Hebobacteria bacterium
CTGTGCACCTGTCTGCACATGGCCGTCATCGCGCGCATGGGAATCATGGACGTTCCCCTCACCCTCCTGGTCACCGCCGCCATGCTGGCCTACGCGGCTTGGTGGTTCTCCGGGGGCCTCCCCGCCGCCGCCGGATTCGGGCTGGCGGTGGCCCTCGGCATCCTGCTCAAGGGAGGCGCGGGGCTGCTGCCGGTCTTCATCGCGGTGGCTGACCTCGCAGTCCGCCGGCTCCGGCGGGAGCGCCCTCCGCGCGCCGCCCTCCCCCGCTGGCTGACCGCCCTCCTCGCGGCCCTTCTCGCCGCCGCGGTGGCCGCCCCCTGGTTCCTGGTCATGTCCGCCCGCCAGGGCCCGGAGTTCGGCGGCACCCTCCTCGTTCACGAACACGTGCGACGGGTGCTCCAGCCCATGCAGGGACATGGCGGCCCCTTCTGGATCTACCTCCCCCTGATCGGCCTCGGGTTCTTCCCCTGGGCGGCCTTCCTGACGGGCAACCTGTGGCGGGGGCTTCGCGCCGCCGCGCGGCGCCGCGCGCCCGCCGAGGACGGCCCCGCGGAGAGCGAGGGACAGCGGTTCTGGAGGGGACTGGCGGCCGTGTGGTTCTGGACGGTGCTGATACTCTTCTCTCTGGTGAGCACAAAACTCCCCGGATACGTCACCCCGCTCTACCCTGCGCTGGCCCTGCTGGCCGGGGTCGAACTGGACCGGCGTCTCTCCTCCCCCGGACGGGCTGCGTGGGTGGGGATCATCGTTTCCGCCCTCCTGCTGGCGGCCCTCGTCTCCCTGCTGCCGCGCGCGGCCGAGGCCGCCGTCTCCCGCCACGACGTGGGGCTTGCGCCCGGGCGCGCCGCCGCCCTCCTGTTCCCTGGGGCGATCATGTGGGCGATGGGTTGTCTTCTCATCGCGCTGGGCGCGTTCAGCGGCCTGGCGCGCGCGCCGGGCGCCGGGCTGGGGCTGCTCACCGTGGGGCAGGTGGTGGTGATCTGGGCGGTGCTGACCGGCCTGCTCCCCGTGGTCGCCGGCCACCTGGAGGGGGGGAGGGAATACCGGCTGGCCAGGCAGGCGCGCGTGATGGAGAAGGCGATGGGCCGGCAGGTCTCCGGCCTCACCCTTCTCTACGACACCCGCCCGGAGGCGGCCGCCTTCGCGTTGGGGCGCCCCGTGCCCGTCTTCGAGCGAGAGCAGCAGGCCGACCTGCTTCGCGCCATCCGCGCGCGGTCCCGTGAACGCGGAGGGGTGATGGTGATCGCGCCCGTGGAGAGCATGCCCGTCTTCGCGCCATTCCACCCCAAGGAGTTGGCGCGTGCGGGCGACCGCGTGTTGCTGCACATCGGCGCCAAGGCCAGAACAAAGGAGACCTCGCCATGATCTGGCACGAATCCAGCGGCCCCCAGGTGGCCGAATTCGCGAAGACCTGCGACACCGCCCTCCTGCCGGTGGGCTGTGTGGAAATGCACGGCCCCCAGAACCCCACCGGCTGCGACGCCTTCATCGCCGACCGCGTCTGCCGCATCGCCGCGGAGATCGAGCCCTGCATCGTGCTCCCACCCATCTTCTACAATGTCAACGACCGCATGAAGTGCTACCCCGGCACTATCTCCATTCCCCCGCGCGTGGTAATGGACATGTACCGGGCGATCTTCGAGGAATGCGCGCGCAACGGATTCAAGCGAATCGTAGTATTCGTCGCCCACGGCGGGAGCCAGGTCCCCGTGGAGACCCTCCAGGGCGAGATCTTCGAGGAGGCCACCTCCGGCCGGCCCGTGGACTACCAGGTGTTCCGGGTGGACAGTTGGTCCCTGCCCTCGCCGGAGGAGCCGAAGGAGACGCGCCGGCTGATGGGCGGACACGGGGGCGCGGACGAGACCTCGGAGGTATGGGACGCCACCCCGGAGGGCCTGGTGGACATTTCGCGCGTGAAGGGAGAGGAGGGCGAATATCACCCTCCGGCCGCCCGTCCCGCCCACTACCGCGTGGGCTGGATCCGCAGCGTCCCCAAAGGATTCCAGGGCCGGCCCGAACTCGCCAGCAGAGAGCGCGGCGAGCAACTAAACCGCTGGAACGGGGAGAAACTGGCGGAGGTCATCCGCCGGATCAAAGCCTGGAATCCCGACCGCGATCCATGAAGGAGCTGCCATGAACACCATAGACTTCTCCCAGGTCAAACAGGTCGTCGAGGTGCCCGACGCGGCCGAGCGGCTGCTCTCCAAGAGCGAGAAGGAGATCAGCTTCAGCCTCAACCTGCTGCTCCACCCCAGCGGCCGCGACGCGCGGTGCACCGACGCGGAGTTGGTGGAGGCCGACGCCTTCGTCGTCTACCACAACACCGCCCGCGGCCCGGCCAAAGGGGGGCTGAGGATCTGGCCCACCGTCACCCTGGAGCACACCCGCACCCTCGCCGAATTGATGACCTGGAAGACCGCCCTGGTGGGCATCCCCTTCGGTGGCGGCAAGTCCGGCATCCGGCTCGACCCCCGGACTCTCTCCCGCGTCTCCAAGACCGCCATCATCAAGGAATACGTCCACATGATCTCCGCCGAACTCCACTCGGGCGCCTATGTCCCCGCGCCCGACCTGGGCAGCACCGATGCGGATATGGCGGTCATCTACGGGGAGACGCACCGGCCGGAATCCGTAACCGGCAAGCCCCCGCGGGTCGGCGGCCTCCCGGGCCGCCGCGAGGCCACCGGCTTCGGCGTGTGTCACATCACCGCCCTCGCCAGCGAGGCCCTGCTGGGTAGGAACGTGGAGGGCCTGCGAGTGGCGGTGCAGGGCTTCGGCAACGTGGGCCGCTGGACGTGCCGCTTCCTCCACGAGCGCGGCGCGAAGTTGGTGGCCGTCTCCGACATCACTGGAGGCGTCTACCGCGACCAGGGCCTCGACCTCGACCAGTTGGAGCAGCACGTCGCCCGCACCGGAGGGGTGGCCGAGGGCCCCGGCGACCGGATCACCAATGCCGACTTGCTCGCCATGGAGGTGGACATCCTCATCCCCGCCGCGGTGGAGGGCGTGCTCACCGAGGAGAACGCGGGGGCGGTCAAGGCGAAGCTGGTGGTGGAAGCGGCCAACGATCCCATCACCCCCGCGGGCGAGCAGGTGCTGCTGGACAACGGCCTCCCCGTGGTCCCCGACATCCTCGCCAACAGCGGCGGCGTGGTCGCCTCCTACGTGGAGTGGCATCAGGCCAAGTCCGGCGCCATCACCAGGGCGCGCGAGACCTACCACACCGTCGCCGAGCAGTTGGAGGCGGCCTTCCATCGGGTGAGCGAACTCGCCAAGGAGAAACGGATCAGCCAGCGCCTCGCCGCGCAGGCGGTGGCCGTGGAGGAACTCGTCGCCACCATGAAGGACCGGGGCTGGATTCCGGGGTGAGGCCGCGCCCCTAGGCGGCCCTCGCCCTCCGCTCCGGCGCGGCCGCGGGCTCCGCCTTGCCGTTCAGCATCTCCGTCAGCAACTCCAGCAGTCGGGGATCGAAGCGCGACCCGGCCCCCTCCTGCAGCCGCGCCAGCGCCTCCTCCGGCCCCAGCGCCTCCGACAGGCTCACGTGCGCATCCGCGATGGACAGCAGCCGCGCCCCCAACGGTATCTCCTCCCCCCGCAGCCCGTCGGGATAGCCCAGACCGTCCCACCGCTCGTGGTGGGCGCGCACCATCCGCGCGGCCGGCTGCAGAAACCGAATCGGCGACAGAATCTGCTCCCCGATCCGCGGGTGCATGCGCTGCGGCTCCGCCTCCCCCGCATACCGGTCCCGGTCCCGCGCCAGCACGCTCGAAGGCACCGCCACCTTCCCGATGTCGTGCAGGAACCCCGCGTACCGGATCTGCTCCACCTCTCTCAGCGGGACGTCCAGCGCCCGCGCCAGGCTGGCCGCCAAGTCCGCCACCCGGCCCCCATGCCCCGGCCGGCCGGCCTCCACCTTGGCCTCCACCAGGGTGCCCAGCGCGCGCAGGGAGTTGGCGTACACCTCGTGCAGGTGCCCCTGGAGACGGTAGGCGTAGTACAACAGCCCGCTGGGCACCGCCGCGATCGCCACCAGCAGCAGCGTGCCCTGCCACCCCGCCTTCCCCGCCAACTCCGCCCGGCTCTCATACAGCAACGCCAGCAACAGCCCCACGCTGGCCAGCGCGGCATCCAGGGTCAGCATCTGCGGAACCGAGGCCCGCAGCCACCCCAGCGCCCTCTCTCCCCGCTCCAACACCACTGCCGCCAATACCCATCCCGTCTCCAGCCCCCACAGGCACAGCCACGCGCCCACCACCGCCGGCCAATCCCGCGCCAGCACCAGCTCATCCACCACCCCTCCCAGCCGCTGGTACACCCAGCCGGTCGCCAGCAGCGAGAGCGCCCCGTGCGCGGCATTGAAACTCAACCGCGCCGCCCGCGTTCTCCTCACCAGCCCGTCCGCAAACACCGTCACCACCACGCTCGCCAGCGCGGTCACCACCGGCCCCAGGACGAATACCCCGGCGAAGTACACCGCGAAGGAAGCGGCCGCGCCCCCTCCGCCCGCGATGGGCACCACCATCAACTCCAAGGGAAGGGCGAGCGAGACGAACAGCGCCAGCAGCCACAGGGGAGGCAGGGTCTCCAAGCGGATTACGCTCACCGTGAGTGCCGCGGCCGCGGCCGCGATCACGGCCCCCACATAGATCCACAGTCCGGGCCCGCCGCGCGGCCGCTCGCTCATGTCGCCACCCCCTGCGCGTCCCGCGCCCTGAGATCCGGCTGCTCCCCCACCTCCTGAGAGGCGAGGCCGACGTGGAGTTCGCCGCGTTCCCAGAGGGCTTGGAGGGCGGCGACGACGCGGGGATCGAAGCGGGAGCCGGCTTCCTTTCTCAATTCT
>JALGTT010000123.1 GCA_029821235.1 Candidatus Hebobacteria bacterium
GCCGAAGGCGAAGAGCGTGCGCGCATACGCCCCCGCCAAGGGGGCCAGCGCCTCCGCGGCCTGCGCGGCGCTGGTGATCTTCCGGGGGTAGATGGAGACCGCGCAGGCCAGCACGATGAAGAAGACCACGATGATGGCGAAGATGCCGCCCAGGACCACATCCCACTTGGCGTACTCGTATGCGTCCGCCCGCGTGCCCTTCTCCACCACCGTCGCCTGGAGGTAGAACTGCATCCACGGGGCGACCGTGGTGCCCACGATGGCGACCGCCATCGCCAGGGTGGGCAGGTCCAGCGAGAAGGTGGGCGTTACCGACCGCCCGAGCACGAAGCCCCAGGTGACGGAGGCCTGATTCATGGCGATGATCCCGGAGATGGGGTAGGCGAGATAGACGAGACAGGCGACGAGAAAGACGCGCTCCACGCTGCGATAGGAGCCCCTGACCACCAGCACCCAGACCAGCAGCGCCCCCGCGGGCACTGAGAGATGCGGAGGGATGCCGAATATCATGCCTGCCTCCGCCAGACCGGCGAATTCCCCCGCGGTGTTGGCGAGATTGGTGGTCACCAGCAGCAGCATCACCCAGGCCACCACCTTGACCCCGAACTGCTCGCGGATGAGGTCGGCGAGCCCCTTGCCGGTGGCCACCCCCATGCGCGCGGACATCTCCTGGACCACGATCAGGATAATCAGCGTGGGCCACAGAAGCCACAGCAGGGAGTAGCCGAACTCGGCTCCGCAGACCGAATAGGTTGCGATGCCGGGTGCGTCGTTGTCCACGTTGGCGGTGATGAAGGCCGGGCCCACCACCGCCGCGAAGCCGAGCATCGGCAGCAACAATCGCCGTCGCAACAGCAAGCGCATGGATTCACCTCCACAGGCGGCGGGGCGGTGTCAGGCGCCCCGTCCCCCGCGCGGCCGTTAGAACACTCTCGGCAGGCTCTTCTTCCAGCGGGCCGGCAGCACCGCATCAATCACATCGTCCACGGTGACGATGCCCAGAATATGCTGCTCCTCGTCCACCACCGGAATGGCGAGCAGATTGTAGCGGGTGATGAGGGCGGCCGTCTCCTCGAGAGAGGTGTCCGGCGTCACCGTCACCACATCGCGCTCCATGAATTCGTCTATCACCTTGGTAGGAGGCGCGACTATCAACTCCTTCAGCGAGAAGACGCCGATCAGACGATTCTGCTCGTCGAGCACATAACAATAGTAGATGGTCTCCGCGTCTTCGGCCGCCTTGCGAAGATAGCCGATCGCCTCCTGCGCGGTCATCCCCGAGGGGACCGAGATCAGGTCGGGGGTCATCAGACCCCCGGCGGAATCACCCGAATAGCGCAGCAGTTCCTTCACGTCGCGGGCCTCCTCCGGCTCCATCAGCGCGAGGAGTTCGTCGGCCCGCTCCTTGGGGAGATCGCCCACCAGGTCGGCCGCGTCGTCGGGAGCGATCTCGTCCAGGATATCCGCCGCCTTTTCGTCGTCCACCGCGTCCAGCAGCTCCCGCTGGAGATGGAGGTCCATCTCCTGCATCGCCGCGGCCGCGGTCTCGTCGTCCAGGGAGGACACCATCTTGGCGCGGTCGGGCGCGCTCAACTCGCCCAGAATGTCGGCCAGATCGGCCGGATTCAGGCGGCGGAGTTTCTCCAGCTCCAGGTCGAGATGGAGCTGCTGGGAGGTGGGGTCAAGCGCGTGCACGTGCTCCCAACTGATGAGCCGGTCGTGCGGCCGCCGTCCGAACCAACTCCAGATGCGAAGGGCCGGGCCCTCCAGATTGAGGCGGCGCAGCAGGCTCCGCGTGCCCACGCCGGCCGCCAGCAGGCGCAGTTGCCCTCCGACCGACCCCAGTTTGAGGTCGTTGACCTTCACCACCCGGCGGCCCTGCACATCCACGATCTGCTTGTCGAGCACGGACTCCACCAACAGGATCTCGTCCTTCTCGACGGGCGAGGGTTTCAGATCGGACTTCGGGAGGCTGAGCACGATTGCTTCTGCCGAAACGCTGCGCACCACCGACCAGGGCAGCGGAAGCGCCTCCCGCCGCCCCCGGGGCCGCACGATGAGCCGGGTGACGAGGGGAAACGTGTCGCCTGGGCGCACCGCGATGTCCTTCACCTGCCCGACTGGCTCCCGGTCTCGGTCGAGCACGGTAACCTTCAGCAAGTCGCTCAGATAGGCCTCAGCATAGAAGACCATCGCTTCACCTCCCTCGGCCGGACACGGGCCAATAAGACAGCCCGCCGAAGGCGGGCTGCGCGCGTACGTGTGGCCCTCGCGCGGCCGAGCCTACGCCTGCCGCGCGTTCACCCATGTGGGCCCACGCGCGCGTGCCCTCCAGGTCCGGCCTGTGGTACGTCTCGCCGGATCGGCGCCTTCTTTCGGTTGTCTACCTTCCGCCGGGTCCATAGATTCCGACCTATTCATCCTATGCCATAGGATAGCCGAGCACATGACAGGTGTCAACAGGTTGAGGTACGCACCGGTACAGAGCACTGGCCGTATGCCGGGCTCGTCGGCCGCTTCGCAGCGGTGTTCCGCGGGGAAGGGAAGGAGCGGTGCGGCGGAGGTGGTGGGAATCGGGCGCCGAATTGAGACCATGAAAGGAGCGAGAGTGGCGAACTTGCGTCCGATGGTATTGATGGTATCCATCGCGCTGGCCTGCCTCGGGTGGGGCCCCGCGTCTCATGCTGTGGCGGCCCCTCACGATACCCTGGTGCTGGCCACCACCACCAGCGTGCAGGACAGCGGGTTGCTGGAGGTGCTGGTGCCTCCCTTCGAGCAAGCGGCCGGGGTGAAGGTGAGGGTGCTGGCCGTGGGCACCGGACAGGCGCTGCAGATTGGGCGGCGCGGCGATGCCGACGCCCTTCTGGTGCATGCCCCCGGGCTGGAGAAGAAGTTCATGAACGAGGGCCATGGTGTGGCGCGCCGTTCGTTCATGTACAACGACTTCGTCCTGCTCGGCCCGGCCGCGGACCCGGCGCGCGTGCATGGCATGAAGTCGGTGGTCGAGGCCTTCCGCGCCATCGCAGAGGCGAGGTGTCGGTTCGTGTCCCGGGGGGACGGCTCGGGGACACATGTGAAGGAGCAGACCATCTGGAAGGCGGCGCGCGTCGCGCCCGGCGGAGACTGGTATCTGGAGGGCGGCTCCGGAATGGCGGCCACCTTGCGCCTGGCGAGCGAACGGGATGCCTACACGCTCAGCGACCGTGCCACCTTCCTGGTGTGGAGGGACAAACTGGCGCTCAGGACCCTGCTGGAGGGTGACCCGCTGCTCCGCAACATCTACAGCGTGATCGTGGTGAACCCGAAGAAACATCCTGGCGTGCGCGTCTCTCTGGCTCGCCAGTTCGCCGACTATCTCTTCTCCAAACGGGCGCGCGAGATCATTCGAGGGTTCGGGAGGCGGAAGTTCGGGGAGCCGTTGTTTGCCGTGCTTCCCGAGCCGAAGCCGACCCCGGAGCCGCGGTAAGAGCATTGCGGGAGATAGTGCAGGGCAGCCTGGATGCCTTTCGTTTGCTGGTCAGCGGCGACCAGCATGTGTGGGAGATCCTGGGGCGCTCCCTGGTGGTCTCGGGGGTGAGCGTGGTGCTCGGCTCCGCAATAGGCATGCCCATCGGCATTCTGGTGGGCCTCCGCCGCTTCCCCGGGCGAAGGCTGGCGGCTTCCCTGCTCAATATGGGAGTCGGTCTGCCTCCCGTGGTGGTGGGCCTCTTCGTCTACCTGGTGCTCTCCCGCAGTGGGCCGCTGGGGTTCATGGATCTCCTTTTCACTCCCTCCGCGATGATCATCGCGCAGACCATCCTGGCCGCACCGGTCACCGGCGCGCTCACCTTCTCGGCGGTGGCGGGGGCCGATCCCGCCGCGCGCATGACCGCCTACTCGCTGGGGGCGACCGATCGCCAGGCGACGCTTGCGCTGCTGGGGGAGGCGCGGTTCGCCATGGGGGCCGCGGTGATCTCCGGGTTCGGGGCGGTGATCTCGGAGGTGGGAGCGGTGATGATCGTGGGAGGCAACATCGCCGGCTACACCAGGGTGATGACCACCGCCATCGTGCTGGAGACGGGAAGGGGCGACTTCGCGCTGGCGATTGCCCTGGGCATCGTCCTCCTGCTCACATCCTTGGCGGTCAACCTGGGGTTGAGCTTCCTCCAGATGGGCAGGGAGCACGCACGATGATCTCACTGCGGGCCGCCAACCTGTCCCATTGCTATCAAGGCCGACTGGTGCTTCAGGAGGTCAACCTGGAAATAGGTGCCGGAGAGAGTTTCGCCATCGTCGGCCACAATGGCGCGGGAAAGAGCACCCTTCTCCGGCTGCTCGCCTTCCTCGAGCGTCCCTCGGCCGGGGAGGTGGTCGCCTTCGCGAACGGGGCCCCGACTCCCGCGGACCTGGCGCTTCGGCGACGGGTGGTGATGGTGATGCAGCGGCCCTTCCTGTTCAACACATCCGTGCTGGCCAATGTCGCCTACGGACCGAGGGTGAGGGGGGCTTCCCGCCGGGAGGCGCGGGAGCGTGCCCATCGCGCGCTGGACATGGTGGGAATCTCCGCGCTGGCAGAGCAACCCGCCCGCACGCTCTCCGGGGGAGAGGCCCAACTGGTGAATCTCGCCAGGGCCCTCGCGGTGGAACCGGAGGTGTTGCTTCTGGACGAGGTGACCAGCCACCTCGACCCGGACAATGAGGCGCGCGCGGAGGAGGTGGTCGCGAATCTGACCGCCTCGGGCCGCGTCACCGTGATAGTGGTCACGCAAGATGTTGACCAGGCGGCCCGCCTGGCCGCGAGAGGTGCGCTGCTGAGTCGGGGGCGGGTGGAGGCCGTGGGGCCGCTGCTGCACCTCGTCGCTAGAGGGGGTAGGTAGGCGCGGCGCGGGGGTAACTCCAAACGCCAGCCAGGGCAAGAAGGCGCGGCGCGCAGGGTAACTCCAAACGCCAGCAAGGGCAGGCGGGCGGGGTGCGCGGGGTAACTCCAAACGCCAGCAAGGAAAAAACCCGGCCGGATGCGGAGGCCATCCGGCCGGGCGGTGCCTGTTGCGCCAAGACCTCCGGGACCCGAAGGCCCCCAGAAGTCGCCCCAGCGATGAGGCGGCGCGAGGCG
>JALGTT010000124.1 GCA_029821235.1 Candidatus Hebobacteria bacterium
CTGGCAGCGGAACACGGGACTGCCGGTTTCCTCTGCCAGCACCTCCGCCGCCTCGGCGTAGGTGATCGGCTCGGGGGCGGACACGTTGAAGGCCTCGCCCACCGCGGCCGGTGATTCCAGGGCGCACACCAGGCAGTGGGCCACATCCCGCGCATCAACGAGTTGGTAGATCCAGGGCCGGCCCTCCGCGTCCCGCACATCGCACGGCTGGTCGAGCGAAGGGGCGCGCTGCTCCAGATCGCGCCACAGTTCCGCGCCGTCGCGCTGGTAGAGCGCGCTCTCCGGGTGCTTCTGTCCGATCTTGAGGATCTCGCATACAAACCCCACCGACCAGCGGGAGAGTACCGCGTCCCCCGACACGATGCCGGAGGGACGGATGATGGAGGCGCGCAGTCCGCTGCGCTGCGCGTAGGACCTGACGATGTCCTCGCCGACGAGTTTGGAGAGGGCGTAGTCGTCAATCGGACGACAGGGGTGACTTTCGTCAACCGGGTGATAGCAGGTGTCTATGATATGGGAGTCATTGGGGTAGACGCCGGAGGAACTCACGGAGACCAGGCGCTCGATCGCGTCCGCGCGGGCCGCGCAGGCCTGCGTGATGTGCAGGGTGGCGCGTACATTGTTCTCGAAGGCATCCGCGCTGACCATGTTGGCGGTGTGAATCACCGCCTCCATGCCCTCCACCGCGCGCTCCGCCGTCTCCCGGTCGTTCAGGTCTCCGGCCATCACCTCGATGTCCAGGCCGGAGAGCCGATCGCGCGCCGGGTCGTCGGGCAGGATCAGCGCCCGCACCTCGTGGTTGCGTTCGAGCAGCTGCCTCACCGTGCGGCACCCGACCTGTCCCGCGCCCCCGGTTACCAGCACCTTGGCCATCGCGTCGCCTCCTCTATTCCTCCATGCCCTGGGCAGGACGAGTCAGTGGTTCCCGCAGACGTTACCGCAACTTCACCTTCTCCGGCCGGCCCGATTTGGCGGACACCCAGGCGGCCTCGGTGAGTTGGATCACGCGCAGGCCGCAGACGGGCGGGGTCTGTGGCTCGTCCTTGCCGAGGATCGAGTCCACGAAGTTCTTGGCCGGATTGCCCCGGTACTTGAACCGGTCGGTGACATCCTTGGTGGTGGCGCCCCATCCCTTGGGGCTGGGGATCTGGAGCAGTACGCGGTCGTTGCGAATGTAGATCGCGCCCTTGTCCCCGTAGTAGGTCACCTCCTCCCACCACTGGGGCGCGTCGCCGACGACGGCGATGTTGCCGATCGCGCCCTCCTGGAAGGTGGTGGTGATGCCGGTGTTGATGTCAACCTTGGAGCCCCGGTTGTCTATCCGCGCGTAGACGGTCTTGGGCGTGAGCCCCGAGACCCAGAGGATGATATCGAGCAGGTGGCTGGCCGAGTCGTTGAGTTGCCCGCCTCCGCTCAGCTTGGGGTCCTGGCGCCAGGTGCCGCGGGTGCCGCGGAGCCACTCCTGGCCCTGGAGGGCGGCGACATAGGTCACCTTCCCGATCTTCCCGTCGGCGATCAGTTTGCGCGCGGCGCGGAAGGCGGGGGAGAAGTGCCGCTGATAGGCGATCATCAGCACCCGCTTCTTCTGCCGCGCCTTCTTCATCACCGCCTTGGCGTGGGCGACGGAGCACACCATGGGCTTCTCCGTCAGCACGTGCACGCCGCGGTCGAGACAGGTCATGATCTGCTCGAAGTGCAGGGTGTGGGGGGTGGCGATGATCACGCCGTCGGGCTCCACTTCGGACAGCATCTTCTCGTAACTTCTGAATCGGGGCAGGTCGGCGAGGTCGGGATGGCGTTCCACCGTCCTCTCCAGACTCGCCCTGCTGGTGTCCGCCAGAGCCACCAACTCGGCCTGTCGCACGTGCTCCAGGGCGTCAATATGCACGCGCATGATCCCGCCGCATCCGATGAGGCCTATTCGCACTTTCTTGGGCATCAGCCACCTCGCCGTCTGGGTTTCAACGCGCCGTTCCCGGCGCGCTCCACCCTTCTGCCCTCCGGCCGCGACTCCTGCTCTCACGAATCGCTCTTCTTGCCCGATCCTCCATCCCCCCTCCGACATCCCTTGCACTCGGCATGTGCGCGCGCCAACTCCTCGAGGGTGATCTCCACCTTCCGTCCCTCCTCCAGCGCCACTGTCGCACATCCGCGAATGACGTTGATCTCGATCAACTTGCCTTCGCCCTCCGGGGTGGTGATGCGCGTTCCCGGCTTCGGCAGGCCGCGCTTCTGCTCGCGATAGAGGTCATACTCGTAGGCCAGGCAGCACATCAACCTCCCGCAGGCGCCGGAGATCTTCTGCGGATTGAGGGAGAGATCTTGCTCCTTGGCCATCTTTATCCCCACGGGGTTGAAATTGGTGAGGAAGGTGGCGCAGCACAGTTCGCGGCCGCACGGCCCCACTCCCCCGCGGAGTTTGGCTTCGTCCCGCACCCCCACCTGGTGCAGTTCCACCCGGCAGTGCAGGGCGCGCGCCAGGTCCCTCACCAGCGCGCGGAAGTCCACCCTTCCCTCGGCGGCGAAGTGGATCACCATCTTCCTGCCGTCCAGCGTGCACTCCGCCTTGATCAGTTTCATCGGCAGTTCGTGCTCGGCCACCTTCTCGGCCGCCGCTATCAGCGCGTCCGCCTCCCGCGCCCGATTCTCCTCCGCGCGCCGCAGGTCGCCCTCGGTGGCCTTCCGCACAATGCGCTTCAGATCGGACGGCACCTCTCGCTCGGGGATCTCCTGGGGATCCGTCATCACCATTCCCAGTTCCAGGCCGTGGGTGCTGGGCGCGACCACCCGGTCGCCCCGGCCCACCTCGAGTTCGCCAACCTCGAACAGATAGGGCCGTGTCGCCGGTCTGAACGATACTCTAACTACCTTTGGCATTTCTCCCTCCCGATACACCCGCGGTCAACTCCCGGCGGCGCTGGTGGCGACGCGCCTCCTCCTGCAGCGGAAGCGCGCGCAGCGCCTCCAGCGTTTCCTCCAGCCGGAGGAAGGCCTGCTCTGTGTCCGCCTTGCGGACCGATACGATCACGCGGTCGGGCTGAACCATCGCCAGCCAGATGCGGATCTCCGGCCGGAGAGACCGCTTGAGCGCCCGTGCAGCCTGTGGGGTCACGCGCCGGTCCGGGGCCAGATGGAGGGCCACCAGCTGTCCCTCGGTGGTGACTCTCACCACCCCCGCGGCCGCGCAGCGCGCCTTCAGTTTCGCCAGCCGCAGCAGGTTCGCGACCGGGCCGGGCAGGGGGCGTCCGAAGCGGTCCGCGATCTCCTCGGCCAGCCGGTCCACCCGTTCCTCGTCCGGGGCCGCGGCCAGGCGGCGATACAGGTCAATGCGCTGGTTCAGGTCCGGCGCGTAGTCCTCCGGCAGGTAGGCGCTGAAGGGCAGGTCCACGGACACCTGCAACCGCCCCGCGGGCCGCTCCCCCTGCTCCTCCCGCACCGCCTCCCGCAGCATCTCCATGTACAGTTCGAACCCGACCGAAGTGACGAAACCGTGCTGCTCCGGCCCCAGCAGGTTTCCGGCCCCGCGAATCTCCAGGTCCCTCATGGCGACCTTGAACCCGGAGCCGAGGTGTGAGAACTCCTTGATCGCCGCGATGCGCTTCTCCGCCGCCTCCGTGAGGCGCTTGAACGGAGTCCACATCAAATAGGCATAGGCCTGCCGGTTCGAGCGGCCCACCCGCCCCCGCAACTGGTAGAGTTGGGCGAGGCCGAGCCGGTCGGAATCGCTCACGATGATGGTGTTGACATTGGGGATGTCGAGGCCGTTCTCGATGATGGTGGTGCATATCAGCACCTGGGCCTCGCCGGAGTAGAAGTCCAGCATCGCCCTCTCCAGTTGCCGCTCCTCCATCTGGCCGTGGGCCACCGCCAGGCGCGCGTGCGGGACCAGCCGGCGCAGGTGTTCCGCGACATGCCCGATGGACTCCACCCGGTTGTGCACATAGTAGACCTGCCCCCCGCGCTCCAACTCCCGCATGATCGCCTCGCGGATGACCTCGTCGTCCCTCTCCAGAGCCCGGGTGATGATGGAAATCCTGCCCTCCGGCGGGTCGTTGATGAGGCTGATATCGCGGATGCCGCTCAGCGCCATGTGCAGGGTGCGGGGGATGGGGGTGGCGGTGAGGGTGAGCACGTCCACGGTGGCCCGCAACTGCTTCAACTTCTCCTTGTGGCGCACCCCGAAGCGCTGCTCCTCGTCCACGATCACCAGGCCCAGGCGCTTGAACTGGATATCCCGGGAGAGCAGGCGATGGGTGCCGATGACGATGTCCACCGCCCCCGCGGCCAGCCCCTCCACCACCTGCAACTGCTCCCGGCGGGTGCGGAACCGGCTGAGCAACTCGATCCGCACCGGGTAGGGGGAGAGGCGCTCCCGGAAGGTGGCCTCGTGCTGTTGGGCGAGGACGGTGGTGGGGGCCAGCACGGCCACCTGCATCCCGTCCATCACCGCCTTGAAGGCCGCGCGCACCGCCACCTCCGTCTTGCCGAAACCCACATCCCCGCACACCAGGCGGTCCATGGGCCGCGGGGACTCCATGTCCCGTTTCACCGCCTCGATCGCCTCTCTCTGGTCCGGGGTCTCCTCGAAGGGGAATCCGTCCTCCATCTCCCTCTGCCAGACGGTGTCCGGGGAGAACGCGTGGCCGGCCTCCTCCTGGCGGGCCGCATAGATCCGCACCAGCTCCGCGGCCAGTTCTCGCGCCGAGCGTTTTGCCCTTCGCTTGGCCCGCTCCCATTCCGGTCCGCCCAGCCGGTGCACGGGCGGCGGCGTCTCCTCTCCCCCGAGGTATTTCTGCACGCGGTCGAA
>JALGTT010000125.1 GCA_029821235.1 Candidatus Hebobacteria bacterium
GGGGTCCCGGGCGGCCTCCACGATCATCTCGGAGAGAATGGGCTCGTGCCCGTGCACCACGATATTGACCTTGTCCTCGCTGAGCACGCCCAGGTTAACCTTGGCGCGGATGGGCTCGGGGGAGCCGAGCATGACGTCCTGCAGGTCGGTGGCGATCATCGAGCCCCCCCACCCGTCCGCCAACGCGGTGCGGACGCCGTGGCGGATGATGTTGCGGTAGTCGGTGTCCACCCCGATGTGGGTGCGGTGCATGCACTCCACGACCTCCCGATCCACGCCCCGGGGCATCACCCCCTTCTCCCGCCACAACTTCTGGCGCTTCTCGGGGGCCCGCAGCAGCAACTTGAGCTCGCCCTCCTGCTGGCCGAACTCGGCCAGCGCGTGCTCGCCCACCTCGCGGGCGAGCTCGAGGGTGTCCTTGCCGTCGGTGGCGATGCCGTATTCCTCGGCCATCTGGCGCAGCTTGACCTCGTCCTTGATCCCGTAGTCCTTGGCCTTGCCCTCGGTCATCAGGAGGAAGGTGAGGGCTACATCACGCCCGTGGTCGGAGTGAGCGGCCGCGCCCCCGGCGATCATGCGGATGAGGTTGCGGGCCACGATGGTGTCGGCCGTGGCCCCGCAGGCGCCCACCTTGGCGCCGGGCCCGTCCACCACTATTCGGCAGGGGCCCATGCTGCAGTTCCGGCAACAGATTCCCTGGCTGCCGAATTTGCACGATGGCTGCTGATCCTCCCAACGATCGAACGCGGTCGCCATCGCGGCCCGTTCGCTCGCGGCGAGCGCTTTCTGGCTCGCGGCGTCTGTTATTCGTTCCCGCTTGTCTTTCACCGCTCTGTCACTCCTTCAGGCAAAGCAGGCCACGCCACTACGGCGGTGCCCGCCTGGCATATCGCCTGGGCCGAGATCTTGCGTTTGCACTCTGCACAGAGATCAACCGCTTGCGTCAACCGTCCACTGAGTTGCTGGGCTACGCGCTCGCCCATTCCCTTGCCGCCTATCAGGGCTCCACATTCCCGGCACCGCAGGGCAGGCCTGCGGTTGCCGAACGGCTCCACGGTAACGGTTTCGCCGTCATATTCGAGCACCACCGATCCCACGGGGCAGACGGCGGCACAGGCCCCACAGGCGAGGCACGCGGGCGAGGACTGCTCGAAGGGGGCCGTCACCACCCGCTCCACTCCCCGGTAGGAAAACGAAATCGCAGCCGCTCCCATCACCTCGTTGCACACGCTGACGCACAGCCCGCAGAGGATGCAGTCCCGCTTTCCCTTGGTGACGCTAGGCAACTGGGGATCGGTGATCCCCATGGACTCCGCCAACTTCCTCAACTCCGGCGACTCGGGGGCCCGCGCCAGCAGCAGCCGCATCACACCGCGCCTCGCTTTGAGCACCCGGTCGCTCTGCGTGAACGCCTCCAGCCCCTCTCGGATAGGGTAGCAGCATGATGTCACCAGCCGCGTCCTGCCCCGCACCTTCACCTCCACGAGGCAGAGCCGGCAGGCGCCGTAGGGCGAGACGGCCGGATGGTAGCACAGCGTCGGGATGGCGGCCCCCATCCTCCTCGCCACCTGAAGCAGGGTTTCCCCGACCTTTGCCTGCGTCTCTCGGCCGTCTATTGTCAGAGTCACCGTTTCGCCCATGGGGGGCCTCTTGTATCAGACTTTCGCGATGCTGTCGAACGGACATGCCGCGAAGCACAGACCACATCGGATGCATTTGTCCTGGTCTATGACGTGGGGCTTCTTCCGTTCGCCGGAGATCGCTTCCGCGGGACACTCCTTGGCGCAGACGCCGCAACCGCGGCATTGCTCCGCGATGATTTGGTAGTCGAACAGACCGCGGCACTCCCGCGCGGGACAGCGCCGGTCTCGGATATGGGCATCGTACTCGTCCCGGAAGTAGCGAATCGTGCTGCGAACCGGGTTGGAGGCGGTGTTCCCCAGGCCGCAGAGGGCGGCATCGTCCAGACAGTCGCACAACTCCAGCAACAGCTCGATATCCCCCTCCCGCCCCTTGCCCGCGCAGATCCGGGTCAGCACCTCCAGCACTTGGGCCAGTCCCTCTCGACAGGGGACGCACTTGCCACAGGACTCCTTGAGCAGGAACTCGGTGAAATAGCGGGCGACGTTCACCATGCAGGTGTCTTCGTCCATCACGATCAATCCGCCCGAGCCCATGATGGAGCCGAGTTCCCAGAGTTGGTCAAAGTCCACCTCGGCGTCCATGTGTTCGGTCGGAATGCACCCGCCGGAGGGACCTCCGGTCTGCACCGCCTTCAATCGTTTCCCATCCGGCACCCCGCCCCCGATCTCGACCACGATCTCCCGCAGGGTCATCCCCATCGGCACCTCCACCAGGCCGGTGTTCTGCACCTTGCCCACCAGCGAGAACACTTTGGTGCCCTTGCTCTTCTCGGTGCCGATGGAGGCGAACCAGTCCGCGCCGCGCGCGATGATAATCGGAACGTTCGCCCAGGTTTCCACATTGTTCAACAGAGTCGGCTTACCGTGCAAGCCGACCTCGACGGTGTGTACGTACTTGGCGCGCGGCTCACCGGGCTTGCCCTCGAGGGAGGCCATCAGCGCCGTGGATTCTCCGCACACGAAAGCGCCGCCGCCGCGGTCTATCTGAATATCGAGGGAGAAACCGCTGTTCAATATGTTGGAGCCGAGCAGGCCGTGCTCGCGCGCTTGTGCGAGCGCGTTCTCCAGGCGCTGCACCGCCAAGGGATACTCGTTGCGTACGTAGATGAAGGCCTGTTGTGCCCCGATGGCGTAGGCCCCGATGATCATGCCCTCGATCACCGCATGGGGATTCCCCTCCATGACGGAGCGGTCCATGAAGGCCCCCGGATCGCCTTCATCCCCGTTGCAGATCAAGTACTTCGGCTCACCGGGGGCTTCGCGGCAGCTCCGCCACTTGCGCCCGGTGGGAAAGCCGCCTCCGCCCCGCCCCCGCAGGCCGGATTTCTCGACCTCGGCGATCACCTCCTCAGGCGTCATCTCCGAGAGCACCTTAGCGAGACTGGAATAGCCGCCTGCAGCCACATAGTCCTCAATGCTGTTGGGATCGGTGATCCCGTTTCGCTCCAATACCAGACGCCTCTGACGCGCGTAGAAAGGGATGCTGTGTGGGGAGCAATGCGCTTTATTGGTGACCGGATCCACGTACAGCAGTCTTTCAATCACCTGCCCCTGCAATGCCGTCTCCCGCACGATCTCTGGGACATCCTCGACGCGCACGTCCCGATAGAAGACCTCGGGCGGCGAAACCACGACGATGGCCCCCTGCGAGCAGAATCCGTGACAGCCCGTCTGCTTGATCTCAATCCTGGGACCGTCGGACAGGGCCGCTATCTCTCGCCGGAAGGCCTCCAGCACGCTTGCCGCTCCCTTTGCCATGCATCCGGTACCCATGCAGATGGCCACCTGCACGGCCGCGGGCCCTGCCTGGCGGACCCGGTCCTGCCAGCGTTCCAGATCTCCGATAGTGGCAATGGGACTGCTCATTGGCCCTTCCGGTCGGCCTCGCGGTACTTCTTCAGAATGCGGGGAAGATCGCGCAACTTGACGTGATCGTAGTACTCAGAATCCACCACCACCACCGGAGCGAGGGCGCACGCTCCCAGGCAGTTCACGGGCTCGTAAGTGAACAGGCCGTCGCGGCTGGTGCCCCCGGCCTTCACCTCCAACTCCCGCTCGATCGTCTCTGCGATCTCTCTGCCTCCCTTGAGGTAGCACACGGTCCCGAGACAGACGGTGATGGTGTGCCGGCCTCGCGGCACCAGGCTGAAGGACTTGTAGAAGGTGGCCACCGAGAAGCATTGGCTGGGGGGAATGCCCAGCAGATCGGCGAGCCCCTCCAGCGCATCCCGCGGAAGATATCCGAACGCCGTCTGCACATCCTGCATCATGGGGATGAGGAAATCCGGATTCCGGCCGTACCGGTCGGCGATTGTCTCTATTGACGCCAGATAGTCTGCATGCATGGTTTCTGACATAGCAATCAGCCCGCCTTAGCCCGACAGGGCTCAGTCCTCGCCCTCCGCCCTGTGAAGCGCCAAGGAGGCCCGCCTCCGGGCCTCCGTCACCACCTCGTCCACCTCTTTCAGTTCGAGCGCCCCGCTGGGGCAGGCGACAACGCAGGCCGGCAGTTCGCCCTGCCGGGTGCGGTCAATGCAGAGATCGCACTTCACCATTCCCTTGCCTCCGGGCCGAAGACGTATCATGCCGAACGGGCAGGCCATGACACATGCCCGACACCCGATACACAGTTCCGCGTTCAGCACGACGGCATCGGTTTCCGGGTCCCTGGAGATCGCCCCACTGGGGCATACGGTCAGGCAAGGAGCGTCCTCGCAGTGCTGGCAAACCAATGGGATGGGCTGGGTTCCAACTCCCACCACGTCACACGCCGCCTCCCCCAGCACCCCGGAGGTAAGCGGGATATCGTCTCCAGCCTTCGCCCGGTGATAGGCGCACTCCACCACACAGCTCAGGCACGCGTAGCACCGTGCCGCATTCACTACGATCACCTTCGCCACGATCCTATCCCTTCCCCGGTTATACTCCCGTCTCGATCAGCCCATGCAATCTTCTTCACGATGTCTCAAACGGCCGTGAGACATCACTGAGGCAATCAGTAGGTGTCACTTCGCGGGCTCCACAACGACGCGGTGGTTGAGGAGGTCAATGGTCACGAGTTTGCCGCGGACGTGGCGCTGCTCGCCGAACAGCGTCACCAAACGGTATCCATCCCCCTCGGGGGTGATGGAGGTGACG
>JALGTT010000126.1 GCA_029821235.1 Candidatus Hebobacteria bacterium
TTTGCGGCGTACAGCGGGCTGATGCTGATCCCCACCGCGGACGTGCTCGCGCCGGGAGAGGTGTGTGTGGATTACTATTGTGACGGGGACTTTCCCGTAGGAGGTGGGATCGGGGCCGCGGTGGTGGAAAGTCAGTACGGGCTGGGGAGGCGAGCGGAGGTGGGGCTGGACTTCGACCTCACCAAGGGAGCCGACACCATCCCCGTGCTCAACGGCAAGGTGCTGCTGTGTCCGGCCGACCGCGGCCTCGGGCTGGCGCTGGGGGTGTACAATGTGGGTGAAGGCGTGTCACCTATCAGTTATTTGGTAGCCACAAGGGAATTGGGGGGATACTGCCGGGTGCACCTGGGAGTCCAGCGCACGCCGGAGCAGGAGATGCAGACTCTCGCGGGCGCGGAGTATTGTTTCGAGGGACGGCTGAGCCTGGCGGCGGAGTACCTCGCCGGGGAGGAGAACAGCTCCATGATCTCTGCGTACTACCAGTTCACAGATGGCTGGGGCATGGCCTTTGGGTGGGGAGTGCCGAATGACCGGGAAAGCGACAACTGGTGGGCGATCAACGTGGCATGCACCTGGCCCGCCGGAGACTGAGGAGGAGAGATGCACATCCCAGACGGGACGCTGAGCCCGCAAACCTACCTGCCCGCGTGGGCGGTGATGGCGCCTCTGTGGGTTGTCGCCGGCCGCAGGTTGAAGCGCGCCCTGTCGGCGCGCGCGGTGCCCCTGTTGGCGATCGGGGCGGCGTTCAGCTTCGTCATCATGATGTTCAACGTCCCCATTCCCGGCGGCTCCACCGGTCACGCCACCGGCGGGGCGCTGATCGCGGTGCTGCTGGGGCCGTGGGCCGCCGTGGTCGCCATGTCGGTGGTGCTGGCCGTGCAGGCGCTGCTCTTCGGCGATGGCGGGATCACCACCCTCGCCGCCAACTGCCTCAACATGGCGGTGATCCTGCCCTTCGTAAGCTATGGACTGTATCGGCTCATTGCGGGCCGCTCGCCGGCCGCCTCGGTGCGGCGGTTGGTCGGTGCAGGGGTGGGCGCGTACTTCGGTTTGGTGGTCGCGGCCGCGACTACGGGCGTGATGTTCGGCCTCCAGCCTCTCATCGCGCACACCGCGGATGGTCGTCCGCTGTATTTCCAGTACGGCCTCAAGGTGGCGGTGCCCGCCATGGCCCTCGAGCATATGGTGGTGTTCGGGTTCGTGGAGGCGGCGGTGACCGTTGGCGCGCTGGCCTATCTTGCGCGCACAGAGCCGTCGCTGATAGCGGGAACGGGAGTTGCCGCGCCGAAGGAGAAAACGAAATGACACTTCGCCGCCTGTGGATTGGATTGCTCATTCTCGCGGTGCTGACCCCCCTCGGCCTGTGGCTGCCGGAGCGCATGGGGGCGGGAGACGCGTGGGGCGAATGGTCGGCGGAGGAGGTGGGCCGGCAACTCGGCCAGGTCCCGGCGGGCATGGCCCGCCTCGCCGAGCGCTGGCACGCCCCGGTCCCCGATTATGCCCCGGCGGGGTGGGAGACGCGGCCGCTGTCCTACCTGAGCGTCGCCTACATCGGCTCCGCCCTGTTGGGGATCGCTGTCTGCGCGGGCCTGGCATGGGCCCTCGGGCGGTGGCTCTCCCGCAAAGAGGATCCGGGTGTTACCTGAGTGGATATCTGAGCAGACGGCCGCCCGCGCCGCGCCGAGGAGACGGCACACCGGCTACCTCTCCCGCAGCCTGCGGGACATGGCGCGGGTGGTGGAGGACGCCATCTTCTGCGAGCAGTCGGCCCGCCGCGCCGGTTTCCTGCAACGACTGGACGCGCGGGTGAAACTCTTCTCCGTGCTGGCGCTGGCGGTGGGCGCCACCTTTCTGCACCATCTCCCCTCCCTGTTGGCGCTGGGGGTGTTCGCGCTGGCGATGCTGCTCGTCTCGCGGGTGGGGCTGGGCACGGTGTTCAGCCGAAGTTGGTGGGTGATGCCCGCCGTCTTCGCGCTGGTCGCGGTCCCCTCCGTTCTGAGCGTGTTCGTGCCCGGCGATCCGCTGGTTGCGCTGCCGTGGGGCCTCAGCATCACCAGGCAGGGGGTGGCCTCCGCCGCGGTGCTGGTGACGCGGATTGCGGCGGGGATGATGCTGGCGCTCATGCTCGCCCTCACCACCCGGTGGCAGGAGCTGCTGAGGGCCGCCTACACGGGTGTGACCGCGCCCTTCGTGCTGGTGGCCACTATGATGTATCGCTACGTGTTCGTGCTGCTGCGGGTGGCCGAGAACATGCACCTCGCGCGCCGGGCCCGCACCATCGTCCCGCTCGACGCGGCCCAGGAGCGTAGATGGGTGGGCGGCCGCGTGGGGGCCTTGTTTCTGCGCTCCCGGCGCCTCAGCGAGCAGGTGTACTCCGCGATGCTGGCGCGCGGATACCGAGGGGAACCGAAGGTTCTGGTTCGGCACGCGGTGGGCGCAAGGGAACTGGCGTGGGTGTTGGGATGTGCTGTGTTCCTCGCCGGAATCCTGGTCTTCGACCGAGCGGTTCTGGGAGAAATGGCCTGGTGACCCCCATCTTCGCCCTCGAAAACGCTTCCTATCGCTACCCGGACGGCCGCCTGGGGCTGGCGGAGACCACCCTGGAGGTGCGGGAGCGGGAGAGTTTGGTGGTGCTGGGCGCGAACGCCTCGGGCAAGTCCACCCTCCTGGGGCTGCTGGGAGGGCTCATCTTCCCCAGCGGCGGGCGAGTCATCGCGTATGGCACCGCGCTCACCGAGGCCGCGCTCCAGGACGGCGAGTTCGCGCGCTCCTTCCGGCAGCGGGTGGGGGTGCTGCTCCAGGACACCGACGCCATGTTGTTCAACTCCACGGTGTACGACGAGATCGCCTTCGGGCCGCTCCAACTCGACCTCCCCGAGGATCAGGTTCGCCGCCGGGTGGAGGACACGCTGGATCTGCTGGGGCTGCGGTCCGTGGCCGACCAGCCTCCCCATCGGCTCAGCGGCGGAGAGCAGCGCAAGGTGGCCCTCGGGGCCATCCTCGCCGTCTCACCCGAGGTGCTGCTGTTCGACGAGCCGACCTCCGGCCTCGATCCCCGGTTCCAGCGGTGGTTCGTGGAACTGGTGATCGAATTGCGGCAGGCGGGCAAGACCCTGGTAACGGCCACCCATGACCTGCACATCGCGGACGTGATCGCCGACCGCGTGGTGGTGCTGGACGAGGACCACAAGATCGCCGCGGAGGGCCGTCCCCGCGATATTCTCACCGACCTCGACCTGCTGCTCAGCGTGAACCTCGTCCACGAGCACGCCCACGTCCACGACGGCGAGTTGCATATCCATCCGCATACCCACCTCCACGAGCACGAGCACGCGGAGTGAGCGGGCGCCTTGCCCGTTGCCCAGGAAGTTGACCGCGTGTGCTATAATGCGGTTGCTACGGACGCCCGGCGAGGCCCGGGCGTGAAGACCGTAACGGGAGACTGGAACCTAATGAAAAGAGCCATGGCGCTGGTGTCGGCGGCCGTATTGGTGCTGGTGTTCGCCCTGGGGTGCGGGCGATCGCGCACCTACAAGACCTCCGAGGGCGAGGTCAAGGTCACTCAGAAGGGCAAGGAAGTGACCATCGAGACGAAAGAGGGCAAGAGCAAGGTCAAGATCGAAGGCGATTCCGAATCCGCTACCATTACCACTGATGACGGCACGACGAAGGTCGAGATCAACCGGGGCGCATCCGAGAAAGACGTGGGAATCCCGCTCTATCCGGGCGCTACCACGAAGCAGACGGCCACCATGACCCAGGAAGGGCAGGGCGGGTTCACCCAGGTGATACTCACCACGCCCGACTCGGTGGACAAGGTGAAAGCCTTCTACCAGAAGCAACTGCCCAAGGCGGAAGCCGCCATGGACATGAAGACCGCCGACGGAAGGATGGTCCACTTGACGGTGACGGAGGGGGACTTCCAGAAGATGATTCAGATCAGCCGGATGGGGGACGACGCAGAGACGCAGATCGTGCTCATGCGCGGGAAGAATGTGGACTGAGGGGGGAGTCTCGCGGCCGCTCTGCCGGCGTCATGCGCCGGTCGACGCGAGAGTGGCTCATGGTGGTAATCGACGAACGGGCATGGTATGGCCGAGCGGTTTCGGAAGGTAAGAGAGAGCAGCGAACTCATTTCCTCGCCGTTTTCATCCAAGACCGTCAACAAGGAGCGCTTCGACGAAGCGCTCGGGCAGGTCATACGGCGGCGGCGAACGGCGCTGCGGCGCCTCGGGGAAGCGCGCGATCAATCGTCGCGTCGCGGCTGACCTGGAGGGCATGCGGTGTGCGGCGCGCGCCCGGGTTGAGTATGGTATAATCGCGCTCAGTTTGTGATCGTGCTAGATGGGGAGCTAGCGGTGCCCTGTACCCGCAATCCGCTATAGCGGGGTCGAATTCCCGCTCGAGGGCGTGTTGTTTGGGGACTGGGGAGCGTAAGCGGTGTTGACGGTCGGGCCCTGCGCAACGGGAGCTTTGTGAACCCCGTCAGGTCCGGAAGGAAGCAGCGGTAAGCAACGGCGCCCGTGTGCCGCAGACCGTCTGACCCGAGTGGTTAAGCTTGCCTGCGGCAGGCCGCCACCCCGGCCGAAAGGCTCAGGGGCTGGCTGCGCTCATTCCGCCCGGGCGGCACGTTCGACGGCGGGTGCACGATCACTTGATCACTACAGGACAGGCCGCCTGCGGCGGCCTGTCCTGTTCGCGTCTCACTGTCTTGCCCGGCCTACCCGCGTGCCACCATCCCCACCAGCCACAACAACACTACCAGC
>JALGTT010000424.1 GCA_029821235.1 Candidatus Hebobacteria bacterium
CCGCCCTACAGCACGGCTGCAGATTGCAAATCCGCCAGACGGCCGGCCGACAGGCCTGCGCTACGGGAGGAGGGCGGCGGGGATTGGTGTACGCGAGAGCGGGGTCGGCCCTGACGGGCCGAACGCAGGTCAGGGGACCTGCGCTACGGGAGGAGGGCAGCGGGAATGCGCGGCAGGAGAGGGACCGCGCAGATGAGAATTATCTCCCCATCACGTGGTCGGAGGTGAGGATGGCTGAGCCCCTGCTCGAAACCAACATCCCAGACGTCCCCCTGCTGGCGCGCGGCAAGGTGCGCGATATCTACGACCTGGGCGACCGGCTGCTGATCGTGGCCACCGACCGCATCTCCGCCTTCGATGTGGTGATGCCGAACGGAATCCCCGACAAGGGGCGGGTGCTCACCCAGATGTCCCTGTTCTGGTTCGACCTCACCAGGGAGATCGTGGACAACCATCTCATCACCGCGGAGGTGAGCGAGTACCCGGCCGAATTGCGCGCGCACGCGGACCAACTGACGGGCCGGAGCATGTTGGTGAAGAAGGCGGAGGTGCTGCCCATCGAGTGTGTGGTGCGGGGCTACCTGGCCGGCTCCGGGTGGAAGGAGTACCGCGCGGGGGGAACGGTGTGCGGGATCGAACTGCCCGCGGGTCTGCGAGAGAGCGATAAACTGCCCGCGCCGCTGTTCACCCCGGCCACCAAGGCCGAGGAGGGGCATGATGAGAACATCTCACCCGCGCGCGCGGCGGAACTGGTCGGCGAGGACGCCTACCGGCAGGTGGAGCGCGCCAGCCTCGCCGTCTATCAGCGGGCGGCCGAGTTCGGGTGGAGCGAGGGGAGACTGATGCTGGTGGACGAGGTGCTCACCCCGGATTCGTCGCGGTTCTGGCCGGCGGATGAATACCAGCCCGGCCGCTCGCAGAAGAGTTTCGACAAACAGCCGGTGGCTGGAACAAACAGCCGCCCGCGCCCGAGTTGCCGCCGGAGGTGGTGGAGGGAACGACCCGGCGTTACCGGGAGGCCTATCGGCTGCTGACGGGACGGGAACTGCCGGCCGATCCGCGCTAGCACGGAGGGCGAGGTCATGCCGCTCGCGTCCGCAATGGTGCTGCTGTTTCTCGTGCTCGACCCGCTGGGCAACATCCCCCTGTTCGCGGGAGCGCTCCAGCGCGTCGCGCCGGAGCGGCGGTTGCGCGTGCTGATCAGGGAGTTGCTGATCGCTCTCGCGGTGCTTCTCCTCTTCCTGCTGACTGGCCGCTTTCTGCTCGACCTGCTTCAGGTGGAGCAGTCCTCGCTGTCGGTTGCGGGAGGTGTGATTCTGTTCCTGATCGCCATCCAGATGATATTCGCCTTCGGACCGGGACTGGTGGGCGACAACCCGGAGGGCGAGCCGTTGATCGTGCCGCTCGCCATTCCCCTGGTGGCCGGCCCGTCGGCGATCGCCACCATCATTCTCTTCACCTCCCTGGAGCCCGCGCATCTGCCCAAGTGGCTGCTGGCCGTGGTGTGCGCGTGGCTGGCCTCCGCCCTCATCCTCATGCTGTTGACCGGGATCGCGCGGTTCTTCGGAGGGTGAGATGCCACCGGTCACGAGGGCCGTTTGACTTCGGAAAGCGTCGGCAGCCCGCAGAGACCGGCGGAGAGTGAGCACGATGGCGGGTCAAGAGAAACGGTGCCCCCAAGTGCGGCTACGCGATGGAGCCGTGGGATGAGGAGTGTCCGCGGTGTGCGTGGCAGGCGAAGCAGCCCTGCCAGCAGTGCGGCCGGGTGGGCATCGTCGGGGAGTGTGCGGTCTGTAGGAAGGATCTATGCGAGGGGTGCGCGGTGAGGGAGGGGGGCGAGCTGCGCTGCCCCGACTGCGCGGAGCAGGCGGCGCGGCCCGCACGCTGGGCTGGTGGGACGGAGTGGTGCGGGCGTGGGCGTTCGTGAAGGCGAGCGTGGGCCTGATGTTCACCGACAAGGACCTCTTCCTACCCTCCCTGTTCTCCGTGGCGGTCAATGCCGTGATCATCGGGGGCAGCGTGCTGGCGCTGCGGTGGACCGGGCTGTGGCAGCAGGTGTTGGAGGAGAAGAGTTCGCCGGCGCTGGCGGCGACGGTGGCCGCTCTCACCCTGGTGCTCTATCTGGTCACCTACTTCTTCACCGGAATGACGGTCCACCTCGTAGACATCGCGCTGCGCGGGCGGGACGCGAGGCTGGGCCGCGCCTTCGCGGACTGCTGCAAGAATTTCCTCGGCATCCTCTCGCTGGCCGTGGTGGCGACGGTGGTGGCGGCGCTCACCAGCGCCATCAGGAGGCGGAGCCGCGGCGGGCTGGGCGGGCTGGCGGCGGCGGCGATAGACAAGGTGTGGACGGTGGCGTCGTTTCTGCTTCTCCCCATCATCATCCTGGAGGACGTCCCGTTGAGGAGGGCGGCGGAGCGGGCCAGAGCGCTGCACAGCAGACA
>JALGTT010000127.1 GCA_029821235.1 Candidatus Hebobacteria bacterium
GTTGGCGCGGCGGCCCGGAGCAGGTGTTCGGGGTGGTCACCATGAAGCCCGGGGTCTCGGTGCTGCCCATGGAGGAGGACGAGACCGTCTATCTGGTGAGGGAGTTCAAATACGGGATCGGGGAGGAGACTCTGGAGACGGTCAGCGGGGCGATCGAGTCCGGGGAGCGCCCGGAACATGCCGCGCTCCGGGAGTTGGGCGAGGAATGCAGACTGGTCGCCTCCGAGTGGGTGGACATGGGGGTGGTCAATCCCTTCACCACCATCATCAATTCGCCGAACCACATGTTTCTCGCCCGCAAACTCGCCCCACTCGGCCGCCCGCCCGCCGCGGCCGACCCCCAGGAGCGCGTCTCTGTGGTCAAGATGCCCTTCGAAGACGCCTACCGGGCGGTGCTGAAGGGAGAGATCACCCACAGCGCCTCGTCCTTCGAAGACGCCTACCGGGCGGTGCTGAAGGGAGAGATCACCCACAGCGCCTCGTGTGTGTTGATCCTCAAGACCAAAGAGTACCTCGAGAGAAAGAGAGGGCGGTAGCCGGTGCCCGAACGGCTGCCGCAACTTCAGATGGTGCGCGTCTCTCTGGACGGGCTGCCACCGGTGGAGGTTCCCGCCGGCTATCGGCTGCGCACCTACCGCCCCGGGGACGAGGCGGCGTGGTGCCGTCTGGTGAACGATGGCATCGGGGGAGACTACACCGAGGAAAAGTGCCGCCAGGAACTCATCGAGCGGCCGTCGTTCGACCCGGACGACCTGTTCTTCGTGGAACACGATGGCGAGGTGGTGGGGACGGCCTGCGCCCTCCGTGCAGACGAGGAGGGGAAGCCTGGCATCCTGCACATGGTCGTGGTCTCGCCGGAGCACCGGGGGCATGGCCTCGGCCGCGTGCTGGTGGCGGCGGTGCTGCATCGCTTCCGCGAACTCGGCTATACGACGGTCGCGCTGAGCACCGACGATTTCCGACTCCCCGCCATCGCCACTTACTTGTCTCTCGGCTTCCAGCCGAAGTACACCCACGACAGCCACCAGGAGAGATGGCGGGCCATCCGGGATAGGTTGCAAACCGGCCGCTGACGCGCGCCCGCGTCAGGTGCACAATTCGATGGTGACGATGGCGCGGGTTTTCGCTTTCACCTTCACCTTTCCGCCGCGCACGGGCAGCTCTTCCTGCCTCCGTTCCAGCAGGTCTGTGAGATGCGCGCCTGTTACCTTCAGCGCGGACGACGCGCGGAGGGTGGCGGTCGCGGCCCGCGGCGAGAGGTTGACCAGGCGCGCGATCAGCGAATCGCCGCGCTCGCTGCGCTTGAAGGCGGTCAACTGGAACGGACCGGAGACCTCCAGGAAGGAGTGCGCGGCCGGCAGGTCGCCCTCCGGCTGAAAACAGTAGTAGTCCACCAAGGGCGCGGCGCGGAAGTCGTCGGCCGCCTTCGCCATCTCGGCCCAGGAGTCCGACTCGGCCCCCGGCAGCGCCGCATATTCCTGCACCAGGGGCCGCAGGCAGTTGCCCCCCGGGGCCTCCCAATAGGGTCGGAATCCATCGTGGATGTGGCCGTTGGCCTTCAACAAGCACTTGGTGAGCACCAACCGCCCCCGCTCCAGGCGCGCGTCATAGGAGTGCATGCCGCGGGAGAGAACGGTGAGCCGCCGGCCGTCCTGCGCGGCGGTGACGAAATCACGGCACGGCTCCTGGGTGAACGGGGCCTCGTGGGGCACCACATCGAAGGCCGACTGGGCCTCGGTGCGCGCGGTGTGGAGGCCGGTGGGGAAGTCCACCGTGAGCCGGTGTTCCCGGTGGCGGTTCTCCCACTCCGCGCGCACGTACACCGCGGGGCTGTGGGGGTAGAGCGTGTAGAGGAACCGCAGGCGCAGCGGCGCGGTCCTGCGAGACCGCCGGGTCCGGCCGGCGGTGATGGTGACCGGCACGCGCGGGAGCGTCAACTTCACCTCGAAGGTGACGCGGTCGGGAAGGGCCTCCACACACCGTATCCGGCCGTCCTGCCGCGAGGGGGAGACCGCACCCTCCTTCAGCAGATGGGACAGATAGAGGTCGCCCGCATCCCCCTGGTCCCGCACGCGGTTGAGCCCGGGGTAGCGGACGCCATTGCGCTTGTCCACCAGCGTGAAGGTGCCGTCGGGGTGAATGGTAACGCGCACCCACGCGTTCGCCATGCCCCGAGACAGGCGGCGGACGGCCGGCCGGTAAGTGCGTTCTGCCTCCCCGGGCACCAGAAAGAAGGTGCGATAGCCCATGGCAGGCAGGTCGGCGGTGAAGGCGATATCGGCCTCCACCGCCTTTTCGGGCAGGTTCTCCCACCCGTCGTCGAAGTTCCAGCGGCGATAGTGCGGCGCGGTGACCCGCGCGCGGATGGCGGCCGGAATCTCCCTTCCTTCCTCATCCACCAGCCGCAGGCGCCGCGAGGGCGCGGGCACCAGCACTCGTTGGCGCAGCGCGCAGGTGCGCGCGAACCCCAGACCATTCCAGGCGAGCAGCCGCGCCACCGGCTTGCTCTCCTTCAGCGCGGGAGGGCGCACCGAACCCGCCAGCCGCAGCGCGGCGTCGGAGGTGAGCATGGAGCAGATTTCCGCCACCCGCTTGGCGCGGTTCTCCGCGTCCTGGTGGGTGGCGTCCACCGAGCACCCGCAGATGTCGTCGTGTGGCGAGCACCGGAGGAGGAGTTTCCAGGCGTAGTCCAACGCGGCCGGCCCCAGCGCCGCCGGCAGGGCCGAATCGTTGGCGATGGCGAAGGCGTGGCCCACGTGGTGCTGCTCGCGAACCGCGCGGCGGCTGAGTCCGAGGGCGGAGACGAGCGCGGTGAGCGGCTCGGCCCTCCGCTCCAGCCACTCGGCGGCGTCATCGTACTGCTGCTTGAGGTAGGGCCTGGAGTCCAGCGTGCCCGCCAGCACGTCCCACAGGTCCGGGCTGTGCATCTCGCCGCGCAGGGTGGCGAGTTCCGGGCTCTCCTGTTTGACGAGGTCCACCAGTTCGTCAGGGGTGACCTGCACGAAGGCCACCCGCGCGAAACGACGCGCGTTGTGCTCGATCAGGTCGGGCAGACGATGGGCGGGGGCGTGGTGGTCGTTGCCGTTGCCGAAGAACAGCACCCGTGACCGGCAGCCGGCCTCGGCGTAGGCGTCCAGCACCCGTTGCACCTGGCGCTCGGAGAAGGCGAAATCAATGTCGTCGGTGTCCGGGTCGCCTCTGGGGAAGCTGCCGCCGGGCACGCCCCACAGGGAGATGTTGCTGTAGTGATTCACCTGGAACACCCCCAGCACCCGGCTCTCCCCGTCCGGAGCGAGGAACCAGAAGGTGCTTCCCGCCCGCTTCAGTTGACGGCGGGAGATCCCGCGGGAGAAGAACACCGACTCCAGCCCCAACTTGCTCCAGATCTGCGGGAGTTGGGAGGCCAGCCCGAACGGGTCGGCGACATACCCCTGCCGGCTGCACCCGCCGAACGACTCGGCAATCCTGCGGCCGATGATCCCATTGCGCACCAGGGATTCCGGGGTGACGAGGTACTGGTCGGGCAGGACGTAGAAGGGCCCGATGCCGATGCGACCTTCGGCGATCAACCGCTCCAGGCGCGGCCGGTCCTCCGGGTACAACTCCAGGTAGTCCTCCAGAAGCACCGTCTGGCCGTCCAGCCAGAAGCGCGCGTAGCGCGGATCGCCCTCCATCACCTCCAGGAGACGCTTGATGACCCGGCAGAGGCTCAGGCGGAACTGCTCGAAGGGGTGATACCAGTCGCGGTCCCAGTGGGTGTGGGGAACCACGGCTGCGATCAGGTCTTTGTTGCGGATGAGACGGGTGAAATCGGGCACGGGCGCTCCTTTCAGAATCTCGCGTGCTCGTCCAGCAGGTCCGGTATCACGCACACGCTCTCGAAGTCGGCCTTGATGTGGATCTCCTCGTGGCCGAGGACGGTGTGTCGGCCGTCGCCGATCTGGGAGACTATGTCCAAGATCATCTCCCTGGTCTTGTCCGGCGTGGCCCCGACGAACTGGGTGGGATCAATGCCGCCGATGAGGGTGATGTCCGGCCCCAGTTTCTCGCGGGCGAGCCCGATGGGGCAGTCCCCCAGCGGGGGAGGGGTGATCGCCTCGATCCCGTCAACATCGGTCTCCGCCAGTTCCGGCAGCAGACCCTTCAACAGGCCGCACATGTGGGGCACGAAGAGTTTGCCGTGCGCGCGGCAGATGTCGCGGTAGTCCTGCAGCTGGCGGAGGCACCAGCGGCGGTAGAGGTCGGGGGAAACCAGGGTGGTGGAGGTGTCCTCGAACGAGCGCACCACCTCGCCGGGGCCGGAGGCGGCGAGTTCGTAGTACTCGCAGTTCCGCCGGTGCATGGTGTCCAGCAACTCCTCCATCTCCCGGGGATGGTCCTCCATCAGGTAGTAGATGTTCGGCAGGCGGATCTGAAACATGATCAGGTCCAGGAGGGGAGTGGGGGGACCGAAGATGGTGATGAGCCCGGAGTCGCCCATGTCCGCGATGCGCTGCCGCACATAGTCGTAGCGCGGGGTGTAGACCGCCTCCTGGTACATGTCGCGGTAGGCGAGCACATCCTCCGCGGTCTTCACCAGGTGCTCGTGCTCCATCTCCTCCCCGATGTCGTGCATGATGCGCGCCCTGGAGACGAGCGTTCTCTCCCCAATCCGGTAGGTGTGGACCACCTCGTCTCCCTCGCGGGTGTGGGTGATCTCGACATCGGGATAGGTGATCTCCACCGCGTCCACCCGCAGCAGGCACTCCGCCCGCATCCGGCGGCAGGCCTCGATGTACACGCTCTCCGGCGCGGGCTCCGGGCCGGGTATTTCCTGGAGGATACGGTCGCAAAACACGATGTTGAATTCCGGCGCCCACGGCAGCCGGTCGGGTGGCTCCCCGTGCAGAGCGGCCAGCAGACGCTGCCTCGAAGTCATGTGTCACCTCGCGGTTGCTGGTGAGACCCATTTCTGGCTCTCCTCGCCCAATGCCTGCCTCTGCCCCCTTTCTCGGCTCCTTTGGGTCTCCCGGCGTCGAGGCAACCCGGACTCCTCGAAGGGAGTTCTGTTCAAGCCTTGCTAACTATTCAACCTCAGATAGGGGTGAGAATATGGAACAATCCCACCGCAGGGATTCTGGTCATTGGGCGGCGGTTTTCGCACAACAGAATAGCCTGCGCTACACCATACCAGACGTCGGACCTGCCGGATGAAAGCCCTCGAAGGGGCAGGGCTTGCCGAGCCAGCTTTCCACCCGACAACCGGAGGAGCACTGATCTGGCTACACGGACGGCCGGAGGTGCTTGTTGTCCCCGGTGCGGAAGGGGCGCGGTCCGCAGCCGCGGTCGCTCGGCGGGGTTGACGTGACCTGAGCGGGTGCGAGATGATAACACATCGGAACGGATCCCCGCGCGCTGGGGTGTCCCGGCGCCGCGCGGTGTTTGCTTCCTTGCTGATCGCGCTGCTGCTGGCCGCGGTGAGTGCCCCCGCGCATTCCGCGCCGGTCAGCATCTTCGTGGATGACTTCGATCTGGCCTTCACCGGATGGACCCTCACGGGCACGCCGGACTGGAACAGGAGTAACCCGAGGATCGGCCTCCACAGCATTCGCTTGCGCAAGAAGGAGGCCATCGAGCGCACGATCTCCACCGTCGGCTACCAGAACATCACCGTGTCCTTCTATCTGGGCGCGTGGAGTCTCGACAAGTCCTGGGAGTACGTGTGCGCGGAGTGGTACGACGGTTCTGCGTGGCACACCCTGAAGCAAATCAACGACGGAGACCCGGAAGAGGACAAGAAACTTCACTACTTCGAGTACGCGCTACCCCTTCGGGCCTCCCACAACTCTGCCTTCGCGCTTCGCTTCCGCATCCACGGCAACGGCAACAGCGACTACGGATGGGTGGACGAGGTGGCCGTGGAGGGGGAGGTGATTCAATTCACGCTTTCCCTCGACGGACTCGGGGGCGCGGTGAAGGTGGACGGCGTAACTCAGACGCTGCCGTGGAGCGGCGTATTCGGCGGCGGAGCGGTGGTGAGCCTGGAGGCCGTGCCGGATCTCGGCTTCGAGTTCGTCGGCTGGTGCCGAGTTCCTCGTACACAGTGTGACCGTTACCGCGGCGGCCGCTCCCTCCACTGTGTCATCCGGAGGCACGGCCGATCTGTCGGCCACGTTCGAGGACAGCGTGGGGCACGGCCCCGCCTCCTGGCTGTGGGATGACGGAGGCGCGGGCGGGTCGTTCTC